>CAZAYK010000085.1:0-5755 GCA_964489415.1 uncultured Dehalococcoidaceae bacterium
GCTTGGCTGCCTTTTCCATAGCTATCTCACGGGCACTTTTAATGTCACCCATTTGGTTCCTCCCTAGGCTTCCATCTAAATATATTATACTACATATATCCCCGCGGGTTTAAGGTAATGATAATTTAGTAGTGAGCGGTGGGGTGCGAATTGGGGGCTCCCCGGGCAAAATACCTCTGGGCTAGGTTGTATCCGTAGAGTGTTTGATGTGCCGATAAACATAAGCAGCAATGAGGATGATTATCAGGGCAGCAAAGAGGGGGTCGAAGGGGCGCAACACATCTCTTAGCTGCTCCCAGTGTTCACCGAGGAGAAACCCCCCGTAGGCTAGCCCGGCGCTCCACAGGAAGGAGCCGGCAAAGGTGTACAGTAAAAACCTGACTAGAGGCATCCTGGCAATTCCGGCGGGGAGGCTGATAAAGGTGCGGACTACCGGCAGCAGGCGGGAGACAAACACTGACCAGCTGCCTTTCTCCGCAAACCAGCGGTCAGCCCAGGCAAGGTCACGTTGCGAGACAAGCAGGTAACGGCCGTATTTTTGTAGAAAGGGGCGCCCACCCCCCATACCCACCCCATAGGCGACAGCTGAGCCGATAGTGTTGCCTAAAGCCCCGTAGGCACCGGCGACCAGGGTATAGGTAACGGGCAAGGATTGCTTCTTGATAAGCATCCAGCCGGCCAGCGGCATAATCAGCTCGCTGGGCAGGGGAATGCAGGCACTCTCTACCGCCATGAGTGCCACCACCCCGGGCCATTGCAGCATAGTGTAGGTAGTGGCGATGAAATTAAGCAGCTGTTGTTCAGTCGGAGGCACTTGAGGAGTGTAGCAAATAGGCACTAATTGCGTCAAACGGGTACTTGGCTATGTCCTGTTCAGCAGTGCTGGCTTGACAACCATTTTACTACATTGCTAGTATTGACTTAACCTTCAGGTTAAGCAATTGAAGATGCCAAGACTGCTGGACAGAATAGATGGCCCTTCTGATCTAAGGGGACTGACACAACGGGAACTCAGACAGCTGGCCGCTGAGATCAGACACGAAATAGTAACCACGGTGATTACTAATGGGGGTCATCTGGCGTCTAATCTGGGTGTTGTTGAGCTTACCATCGCCCTGCACCGGGTGTTTGATAGCCCCCGGGATAAGATTATCTGGGACGTAGGGCATCAGGCCTATGTCCACAAACTGCTCACCGGGCGCAAGGAGCACTTCTCCACGCTGCGGCAGCAGGGGGGGTTGTCCGGGTTTACCTGTCGTAGCGAGAGCCCGCATGACCCATTTGGCGCCGGTCATGCCAGCACCTCAATTTCCGCAGCCTTGGGTATGGCCATTGCCCGAGATCTGGCTGGTGATGATTATCAGGTGGTTGCCGTCATTGGTGATGGTGCCATAACTGCGGGCATGGCGTTTGAGGCCCTCAACCAGGCGGGTCATCTCAGCTCCAGGCTTATTGTGGTGCTGAATGACAATGGTATGTCAATTTCGCCCACGGTTGGTGCCTTAGCCAAGCTGTTAAACAAAGTGCGGTTTGACCCCCGCTATCATGAGGCCAAGGAGATGGGCCGTCAGATTCTCACCTCACTCCCGCTGGGTGAACGGCTCTGGGAGGCTAGTCGGCAGGCTAAGGGCAGGGTTAAAGGTCTGATTATGCCCACCATGCTCTGGGAGGAGCTTGGCTTTACCTATATCGGGCCGGTTGACGGACACAACATCCCTGACCTGGAGACGGCACTGACCCAGGCCAGGGACTATCACCTTAAGCCCACCCTTGTCCATGTGCTGACCACCAAGGGTAAAGGCTACCAACCGGCGGAGCGCAATGCCGTCTATTTCCACGGTGTCCCGGCGAAAGGCGAGGCCGGGAAAGCACCCAGTTACAGTGAGGTATTTGCCCAGACGATCCTCCGCCTGGCTCGTGACAATCCCAGGCTGGTCATCATTACCGCGGCCATGCCCGAAGGAAATTGCCTGAGTGCTGTTGCCGCTGAGTTTCCTCAGCGTGTCTTTGATGTGGGCATTTGTGAGCAGCATGCCGTTACCTTTGCTGCCGGACTGGCAGCACAAGGCTTTATCCCCGTCGTGGCGATCTACTCCACCTTTCTGCAGCGTGCCTTTGACCAGATTATCCATGATGTCTGTCTCCAGGGTTTGCCGGTGGTTTTTGCCATTGACCGGGGTGGTATCGTGGGGGATGATGGTAAGACACATCAGGGAACCTTTGACCTCTCCTATCTAACCCTAATTCCCCACCTGACTGTCGCCGCCCCCAGGGATGAAAATGAGCTGCAGCACCTGCTGTATACTGCGGTGAGGGTGGGGCATGCCATGGCGGTAAGATATCCGCGCGGGCCCGGGCTGGGGGTAGCACTGGATAGGGAACTGCACCCAATTCCCCTGGGTGAGGCCGAGATACTCCGGCGTGGGGAGGATGTGGTCATACTGGCTATCGGGGTTACGGTATCTCCTGCCCTTGAGGCCGCTCACAAATTAGCTGCCGGGGGGATTGAGGCTACCGTGGTCAATGCCCGCTTTGCCAAACCGCTGGACTCGGCACTGATAACCGGCTTGGCTCGTCGCATCAGGCGGGTGGTTACTGTGGAGGAGAACACACTTAGTGGTGGCTTTGGTAGCCATGTTGCCCAGCTTCTCCACCAGGCAAACCTGGATCATGTGCAGTTGAAAACTATCGGCATCCCTGACGAGTTTGTGGAGCAGGGCAGTCAGGCTGCCCTGCGGGCTAAGTATAGCTTGGATGCTGATGGGATTGCTCATCAGGTTGTGACGATGTTTCCCGAGCATGGTTCCGGCACGTCGCTAACCGCTGGAGAAAGAGTAGTAACCGGCCGATCATAACCTTCCTTGCTTATTGGGGGACTGGGGGGCAGGTATCAAAGCGTATTGGTGATGTTTTACTATTGTTCTCAGGAGTAACTGATGAATAAGATGACCATACGGGACATCGAGGTTACCGGGAAAAGGGTTCTGGTTCGGGTTGATTTCAATATTCCTTTGGACCCGAAGACCGGGGTTATAACCGATGACAGCCGGATTATGGCAGCGCTGCCTACCATCCGCTATCTTACCGAGCGGGGGGCTAGGGTTATCTTGATCTCGCACCTCGGTCGGCCCCGGGGGAGGGTGGTGGAAGAATTGCGGCTAGCTCCAGTTGCCCGGCGCCTGTCCCACATTCTGGGGAAGCAGGTGGAAGTTGCCCCGGATAGCATTGGACGGGAAACAGAGCAGTCCGTGGCTAAGCTGAGGAGTGGTGATGTCTTGCTTCTGGAGAATATCCGCTTTCATCCCGAGGAGGAAGCCGGGGATGCGTCTTTTGCCCGGGCATTAGCCCGGCTAGGTGACATCTTCGTTAATGATGCTTTTGGTACCTCCCATCGGGCACATGCCTCAGTATCGGTTATTGCCCATTACCTCCCCGCAGTGGCTGGCCTGCTCCTGGAAAAGGAGATCAACATACTGGGTAGCCTTCTGGAGAACCCGGCTCACCCCTTTTGCACCCTGCTTGGCGGAGCCAAGGTAAGTGACAAGGTGGGCATGATACAAAATATTATGGACAGGGTGGACTGTCTGTTGATTGGCGGGGGTATGGCGGCCACTTTCCTCAAGGCTAAGGGCTATGAGGTGGGGCAGTCATTGATTGAGGCGGATAGAGTGGGCACCGCGGCTAATCTAATGAGAGAGGTGAGTAAAAACGGGGTATGCCTGGTGCTACCCGTTGACGTCACTATCGCTGATAGTGTTGATGCTGAAGCTGAAGCCGAGGTTGTCTCTATCCAAAATATCCCTCAGGATAAGAAGATTGTCGATATCGGTCCCACCACTATCAAAACCTTCTGCCAGGAATTGCAGAGTAGCCAGACTGTCTTCTGGAATGGGCCAATGGGGATACACGAGATACCCCAGTTTGCTGAGGGAACGAGGGCTATGGCGGAATTTTTGGCCCATCTTGATGCGACCACTATCATTGGCGGGGGATCCACTGCTGAGGTGGTAAATGCTATGGGATTAGCTGGTAAGATGAACTTTGTCTCCACCGGTGGCGGTGCGTCGCTCAAATTCCTGAGCGGGGAAAAGCTGCCCGGTGTCGAGGCATTGCTGGATAAAGGAGCAAAACTGAATTTAGCCGGAAGCCATGAGTAATCGCCTTGAGTTAATCAAAGGGATTGCCCGGCCATCGCCGACAAAGATCCTGCTGGTGGTTATTGACGGGTTGGGGGGGTTACCCAGTGCGGAAACGGGTAAAACCGAGCTGGAGGCAGCCCATACCCCTAATCTGGACAAGCTCGCCTCCCGAAGCATCTGCGGGTTTACTGAGCCGGTAGCTCCGGGGATAACCCCGGGCAGTGCCCCGGGGCACCTGGCTCTCTTTGGTTATGATCCGGTTGAGTGCAACATCGGGCGGGGCGTGTTGGAAGCCATTGGCATTGGTTATCACCTGCAGCCGGGGGATGTGGCTGCTCGCGGCAACTTCTGCACCGTGGATGATTCGGGGCTGGTTACTGACCGCCGGGCCGGGCGCATTTCTACCGAGAGGTGCACCCAGCTTTGTCAGCTGCTCGATGGTAAGGTGATTGATGGTACCAGGGTGGCTGTCTGGCCGGTCAGGGAGCACCGGCTGGTCGCCGTGTTTCAGGGGGGTAACCTTGTCCCTGACCTTACTGACTCAGACCCCCAGCAACTGGGGGTGCCCCCACTTCCGGTTAGGGCACTCCGGCCGGAGGCTAGCCGCACTGCCGATATCATCAATAGATTCATTGCTTATGCCCGGGAGATACTGGCGGGTCATCACCCGGCGAATATGATTCTCCTTCGTGGCTTTTCCCAGCAACCCCGCCTCCCCACCATGTCTGAGGTGTATCGGCTCAAACCTGCGGCCATTGCCAGCTACCCCATGTATCGGGGGTTGGCGAGGTTAGTCGGCATGGAAATTCTGGAGACGGGGGCTACTATTGAAGAGGAATTTATGACACTAAGGCAGCACTACCCCGATTATGACTTCTTCTTTGTCCATATTAAGGGCACGGATAGCGCCGGGGAGGATGGTGATTTTGGGCGTAAGGTAAGGGTGTTGGAGGAGATTGACCGGCTCTTACCCATGGTAACTGACCTTGAGCCTGATGTCATTGTTATTGCCGGTGACCATTCCACCCCGGCGGTGCTCAAAAGCCATAGCTGGCACCCGGTACCGGTTCTCCTCTACTCCAAATGGTGCCGTCCCGATAGGGTGAGTGAATTCTCTGAGTCAGCTTGTCTTTCCGGGGGATTGGGGTGCCTGCCAGCAACGCAGATTATGCCCTTGGCCATGGCAAACGCACTGAAACTGACCAAATTTGGGGCTTAGGGGGGAAAGATGCGCATTCCCATAATCGCCGGTAATTGGAAGATGAATACCGCGGTAAGTGAGGCCGTAGCCTTGGTGGCCGCAATGCGGGGCGAGCTTGATAGCATCGGTAATGTGGAGAAGGTGCTTTGCCCGCCCTTTGTTTCTTTAGTTGCCCTAAGGGAGCTGACTAAAGACAGCTCAATAAAACTGGGGGCGCAGAATATGTTCTATGAGGAGAAGGGGGCGTATACTGGCGAAATTTCGCCAGTGATGTTAACCGGTTTATGTGAGTTTGTCATCCTGGGACACTCTGAGCGCCGCCAGTATTTCCATGAGACTGACGATATAGTTAATAAGAAGGTTAGCGCCGCCCTGAGATTTGGCCTGACGCCAATCCTGTGTATCGGGGAGGGGT
>CAZAYK010000086.1:0-5682 GCA_964489415.1 uncultured Dehalococcoidaceae bacterium
ACCCCGACAAACATCGCCGGGCCAACCAGATAAGCTGACAATCCTCTCCCCGTCGAGATAGAGGTCAATGGCCCCCTGATGGAGCAGATCATACCCCGCCTCACGGCCGATTTTAATCACCGTGAAGCGCTGGTCAGCTATCAATGGGCCATCTGGAGAGACCCCTATGGTGTACAAGCCCTTGCTTATCACCAAGTCCTGATGGTAAATTACAGAGGAGGTGATAATGGTCAGGGCAATGACCGCCAGGATGATGAGCCGTGACCTACCGCTGAACCTCGCCCTGAGGCGGGTGATTTCCCGCTTGGAGATAGATAGTATGACCCTCATAACAACATTAAAAATTATTTAGCTAGCTGTAATGAAGCCAATAATTAAACTGGAATCTGTTACCAAGTTATATGGCAACTTCACTGCTGTCAACGACCTTAACCTGCAAATAGGATACGGGGAAATACTGGGTTTGATCGGTCACAATGGGGCGGGTAAGACCACCACCCTAAAGATGCTGGTGGGGCTGCTGACTCCAACCTCGGGCACCATTGAGATTATGGGGTATGACATGGCTAGGGAGAGCACTGAGGCGAAGCGGTATATCGGCTACCTGCCTGAAGAGAGCCCCCTTTACGAGAACATGACGGTCACCCAGTACCTGATGTTCTTCGCCGAACTCTACAAAATACCCCGCTCTCAGGCTGGGGCCCGCATCACTTCCCTACTTGACTCGCTGAAACTCGACGATAGGAACAAGTACACCGGCGAACTCTCCAAGGGGATGAAGAGAAAAGTGGCCATTGCCCGCACCCTGCTCCACGACCCCTCACTGCTGGTACTGGATGAGCCCAATTCCGGGCTTGACCCGCTGACCTCCTTCTTCATCATTGATTACCTGAAGAAGTTAAATGATAAGGGCAAAACAATTGTACTGAGCGCGCACAACCTGTATCACATAGAATATATCTGCGACCGGGTGGCCATTATGAAAAACGGCGAGCTGTGTCTCTGCGATACCATGGAGTCCATCCGGGAGAGGTTCGGCAGACGAGAGTATCAGGTAACCTTTCATGCCGACACTGACCTTGACTACCCAAGACAGGGCGATAGTTACGTCTTCAAAGCATCCGATGTCTCCAAAATAGCCTCGCTACTGCAGGATATTTCCCAGAACAACTGGGCATTGATCGATCTTTCCGTGCGTCAATCTGCCCTTGAGGAAATGTATGTCGAGCTCATGGATGATACCCCAGGCCCCTAGTCCCTCCTTATATCCCTAGTAATCCCCAACCCCCATATCAAGCGGCACTCTCACTAAAGACCACAGTGCTGTTCATAGTTTTCCCGATAGGTAGGGGCATTAGGGGGCAGGAGCCAATAGTTGAGGGGCAGCTCACCCACCCTGACCCTACCATCATCCAGCCGGATGGTAATGAACTTCTTCCACTCCGGGGGGTCCATTTCGGGGTAATCTATCCTCTTGAAACCCAGCATGTGGCTACTCGCCTTCCTGGCTAGAGAGGCATGCATAATCATCTCACCCACAGTGAGGCGTGACCACACCTCCAGGGTGCGGGCTAGCTCATGAGGATTCCGGGCGTAGGCCTGGGCTGCCTCACTCTCCCGGATACTGTTCAGCCACCACAGCCCCGTTTTGAGCATCTCCTCACTCTTATACTCACCACAGTAGTCCTGCATCACCCGGCACACCCCGGCCAGTAACTCCTTCCAGCCGATCCCATCCCTACGTTTTACCGGGGCATAGACCCGCTCCTTCTCCTCATCCACCTGCCTCCGCGAGATAACCGGGGCAGCCGCCGCCCGGGCATATGCCGCCGCCTTTCTACCGGCATACCGCCCGGTGGTGGCGGCAGCAGCGTGGTTACCACCCCCCACCAGCTGGCTCCCCGCGGCATACAACCCCCCGAGGCTGGTGCTAAGATCCCAGTCAAACACCACACCACCACCACTGGCAAATCCTGCTTCTCGCCACTGGGGTGGCCCCATGCCAAGCCACCACGGCTGCCAGCGATACTCATCGGGGGGTAAAACATTGGCCTGAAGCATGTCCCTATCCGGGTCAAAGCCAGCCCGGGTATAGTTCCCGTATATTGGAATACGGCTCTTGCCTTCATTACCCACCATGAGGCCAAAGATCGCCCGTCGCTCCAGCTCGGGCATACTGGTCAAATCGGCATACAGTGGCAGAACAAACTCCCCTTTCCTAATCCGCTCAGCCAAATCGGGGATGAGCCGAGGGCCACAGTACTCGTGGGGAGTGCCCGGAGGAGGGTTCTGGATAAAGAATTTCTGCCCGGGTGCCGGGCGGTATCTTTCGGACACCGTTTTCAGCAGCCTCCCATCCCGGTCCACCCAGGGGATTTCCTTGCCCCTGGCGTCAACGATGGTACAGGCAAACCAGGTATTGTGAGCATTACCGGTACCGTAGGGTGGGTAGCTGAAGCCGCCGGCGGTAGGAATGCTCATCTCCATGAGGCTAAACTCAGCCCCCGCCCGCCACGCCATGGCATGGCCATCGCCGCTGTTATTGGGATCCATGAACCTCGCCGCCGCCCCCTGCAACTCGGTGGAGAACACCCAGAGGCCAACCGGCTGGGCAGTGGCAAGGATGGTAGCCTTGGCAGCGAAGATGTAGAACTCCCCGGTTCGCACGTTGATACCGGTGGCACCAATCACCCTCGCCCCCGGCTTACCCCCTTCCGTAAGGAGACTGGTAGCCATAACCCGGTCATAGATGGCCACTCCCCGCCGCCTGAGTTCATGGTATAGGGCAGGCTTGACATTAGCCCCCCCGCTGACGCGGATGCAATGCCTGCTCTCATAATCATAGGCAAACATTAGCTTGGTCGCATCATCCCGGAACTCAGCACCGACAAATTCGTCATCCACATCCCTGACCTTCACCCCCATCCTCTCCACGTCAAGAAGGGCATCATAGCTTTCCCGGCACAGGATGTAAAAGGTGATTCCATTGCCATATTCGCTGGTGAAACCATAGCCATAGCCCTCCAGCATCTCCACCATCTCTTCCGGGGTAACCCTGGAGCACGGGTTGGTACAAGCCGCATGCCAGTGGTCAACGCCGGTTCCCCCGGCACCGCTTCTTATCACCGCCCCCTTGTCAACAACGGCAACCTTCACTCCCCTTTGGGCAGCACTGATGGCAGCGTGGCAGCCAGCGATGCCACCACCGAGAATGAGGACATCGGTACTAATCCGGTTCTCCTTTCCATAGTTTACCGGGTATGGCCACTTAACGGCATATTTCCCCAATGGCTCCTGATAACTAAACAACTTCGCCACCTCCTGAAGCTATTGATAAATCTACTGCCATTAATCACCCAAGGTAAGATCGTGCCCGTTCAAGGAGTAATATATAGCTCCCGCCGGCTCCGATATGTTAAGAATGTTAGAGCTAATTGGGTTAATTGTCAACGATTCCTGCTGGTGGCACCGGACAAGCGGCCGAGATATACCTGTGCCCACCTAGACCTTCTTGTGCTTCCACCTACCCTGCCAGAAATAGATCAGCTGAGCCAGCCCCCCGACAAAGGTGCCACATACCATCGCCCAGCGTACCCCGTACGCACCGAGGTGGGTAAACCGGGGGAAGAGTAAGGCCAGGGGTAATAGCACCACCCACATGTTCAGTATCTCAAAAAGCATTGGGGGCAAGGTGTCACCAACACCAGAAAGGAAATGCCTAAGGTCAATAACCAGGCTCAACACCAGGAAGCCAGCGGCAGCTATCCTCAGGAACGAGCTGGTAATCTCGACCAAAGCCGGCTCGGCGTTGAAGATACGCACCACTTCCTCGGCCCACAGAAAAATAGCCAAGGAACAGATGACCATAATACCCTCGGCAAAGCCCAGCGCCAGCCAGCCACTCCGCTCCGCCCGGTGGGTAGAGCCGGCACCCAGGTTCTGCCCGCCCAGCACCCCAGAAGCCAGCCCCGGCCCCATAATAAACATCACCATTATCCCCTCCACCCGCTGTGAGATGGTATGAGCCGCCACCGCCAAGGTGCCAAAGGAGGCCATGATTGATATCAGGACCACGTGGCCCAGGTTCCGCTGCATACCGACGACAGCCGCCGGAATACCAATCCTGACAATGCGCCCGATGATGTTGAGGTCAACCCGGAAGTTAGCCAAGGTCAGCCGCAGCCGAGTCCGCCCGGTAAACAGCACCCAGAAGGCCAGAACCAGCCCCAGACCCTGAGAAAAGACATTGGTCAACGCCGCCCCGCTTACCCCCAAGCGGGGGAAGAACCACCAGCCCAGGACGAGGAAGGGGCACAGGGCCACATGAACCAGCCTGAAGAAGATAGCTATCCTCATCGGGGTGATGGCATCCCCGGAAGCCTGCATAATACTGTCGGCCATCATGCGGAAGGCCATGATGGCCGAGCCGATGAACATGATGCGCATATAGGACACCCCCTCAGCGACAACATCGGCTTCTACCCCCATTAAGACCAATATCGGCTCGGCGAGGGGGATGCCTACGGTTACTATCAATGCCGCGAACATGGCACTGATGACAAAGGCCTGACGGGCAGCGTCGTTGGCTCCCCGGGCATCACCGGCGCCGACAAAACGGGCAACCATAGCCCGGGCACCCACGGTGAAACCCATCAGCGCCGATGTCATCATCATGATCACCATACCCCCCACCCCCACCCCGGCAATGGGAGCCGCACCTAGCTTGCCCACCCAGATCATGTCAATGGTGGGGCCAATCATATTGAGGCTCTGGCTGATGAGAATGGGCCAAGAGAGCCGCAACAGATTGCCCACAATGCTACCCTTGGTCCAATCCCGGCCGGGTAGAGCCCCTCCCCCGGCAACATCAAACTCAGGCGTGGTAATGGTCACTGCTCAATTATCCCTAAACGAGTTTAAAGCCCGGAGATGATACCCACCCACAGCTCATCGTCATCCCGGAAGTCAGTCATTACCTGGCTCAGCTCCCGGGTCGCCTGCAGCATGATGGCATTAACCTTGGGATTATTAAATGGTAAAGATGGCAATTCTGCCCTCTTTCTTATACTCAATAATCACCGTAATCCCCCCTGTTCACCATTCGGCTGGCTGGGAATGGCACAAGCCCTAAGCTATCTTAAAAAGAATTTAAATATAGTATAATGCGCACTGGTGAAAAATGCCACCAAGAAGGTAAGGGGGTTACAAGGTGAACACCACCGATTTCCCAGGTATTGCTACCGCTATCTGTCCCGACCGGGATGCCCTTGTTTTTGAAGGAAACCGGCATTCTTATGCTCAGACCAGCCAGCGGGTTAACCGGCTAAGCAATGCCTTAATCAATCTCGGCGTAAGCCAGGGCGATCGTGTGGCTGCCCTTCAGGTGAACTGCCCGCAACTCATTGAACTGTACTTTGCCGTAGCCAAGCTGGGGGGAATCTTCGTTCCCCTGAATTTCCGCGCCAAAAGTGATGAGTTAAGCTATATGCTGAGCAATGCCGGGGCCAAGCTCATCTTCACCGGCAAGAGGTATCTGGACATGGTGCGCCACATGCTAGCCAACTTACCTACCATCGAACAATGTATCCCCCTCGACACCAAAGAGCCCGATTTACCCTGCTATGACGATTTGCTGGCTTCAGCAACCGATGATGAGGTTGCCACTGAGATCGGGGATGAGGA
>CAZAYK010000087.1:0-5648 GCA_964489415.1 uncultured Dehalococcoidaceae bacterium
TTGAGGAGAGCAAGCGGTTTATCCATCACTACAATTTTCCCCCCTTTTCCACTGGTGAGGTAAAGCGTACCGGCTCCCCCAGCCGGCGGGAAATCGGGCACGGGGCCCTAGCCGAGCGGGCCCTGGCTCCAGTGTTACCCAAGGATGAGGATTTCCCCTATACAATTCGGCTTGTCTCCGAGGTTCTGAGCTCCAGTGGCAGCACCTCAATGGCTAGCGTTTGTGCCGGCAGCCTGTCTTTGATGGACGCCGGGGTGCCGGTAAAGTCGGCAGTGGCGGGGATTGCCATGGGCCTGGTCACTGATGATGGGGGCAGGTTTGCCATTTTGACGGATATTGAGGGGCTAGAGGATGCCTATGGTGACATGGACTTTAAGATAGCCGGCACGAGTAATGGTATCACCGCCATCCAGATGGACACCAAGATTAAGGGGCTCACTCTGGAGATTATTGAAAAGACGTTGGCTCAGGGTAGGGAGGCCCGCCTCTTTATCCTGGATAAAATGCGACAAACAATTAGTGCCAGCCGGCCTGAAATCAGCCGCTATGCCCCGCGGATGTACAAGATTGTGATTGATGCTGACAAGATTGGCAGTGTCATTGGCAGTGGTGGTAAAACCATCAGGTCAATTATTAATGAAACCAAAACGACCATTGACATTGATGATAGTGGTACGGTGGTCATCGGCTCATCAGATGCTGATGCAGCCCACCGCGCCATTGAAATCATCCAGAACCTGACCCGGGACATTGAAGTTGGCGATGTCTACACGGGGAAGGTGACGCGCATCCTGGACTTCGGGGCGATGGTGGAAATCCTGCCGGGTAAGGAGGGTCTGGTCCATATCAGTGAGCTGGCTGATTATCGGGTGGCTAGGGTTGAGGATGTGGTTAAGGTGGGGGATGAGATTACGGTCAAGGTGATCGGGATTGATAATCTGGGCAGGGTAAACCTCTCCCGGCGGGCCATGTTTGAGAAGACCCCGGAAAGGGCTGAAGAGCCGGCATCGGCAGGTCACCCATCCCGGCGGGGGCAGAATCGTTCCCCGCATCACCGCTATCCCTCGGGAGGCCAGCCCCGATATTCCCGGGGAGAGTCTCACCGCACTCGGGGGAGGAGCCAACCCCGGCCTTCGGGTAAAGGCCGCCGTTAGCGTTAGCACCGCTAAAATCAGGGGGGCAGCCTATGGAGCCAATTAGAGTAGTTGTCCGAGGTGCGTTGGGCAGGATGGGGCAGGAGGTGGTTAAAGCTGTGTGTCAGGAGCCCGGGATGCAGGTGGTGGGGGCGGTGGAGCGAGAGGTGGCGGGGAACTCTCTCGCTTTACCGGGTAGTTCGGAATCGGTGCCCTTTTCCGCCGACCTGGATCATATCCTCACCAGTTGTCAGCCGGATGTAATGGTGGATTTTACCATTGCCGCGGCAGTCATGCCGGCGGTGCGTACCGCAACCAAACGCGGGGTTAATCTGGTGATCGGAACCACCGGTTTGACGGCTGATGACCTGAATGAAATTGACCAGCTAGCCATAGCCCACAAGGTTGGTGCGGTGGTGGCGCCCAATTTTGCCCTGGGTGCCGTGCTGATGATACATCTGGCGAAGATAGCTGCTAAGTATCTTGACTATGCCGAAATCATCGAGATGCACCACGAAAAGAAAGCCGATGCCCCTTCGGGAACGGCTCTGGCTACCGCCCGGGCTATGGCTGCGGCTAGGGGCAAGCCCCTTCTCCAGCCGCCGGGGAAGGCAGCGGGGCTGGCCAGCCGAGGGCAGCAGGTTGAGGGGGTGACTGTCCACAGCGTGCGGCTGCCCGGTCTTCTGGCGCATCAGGAGGTGCTTCTCGGCGGGCCAGGCCAGACATTAACCATCAGGCATGATACCATTAGCCGGGAGTGCTTTATGCCCGGGGTATTACTGGCTATCAAGGAAGTGGTTAATCGCAAGGGGCTCGTCTACGGTTTGGATACATTACTCGGTCTGTGAGGGGTAATGACGGATTACAGTGTAGCTATTGTTGGTGCTACCGGTCTGGTCGGGCAGGAATTCATCAAGGTACTGGTGCAGCGCAATTTCCCCATGAACTCAATTCGCCTTCTCGCCTCAGACCGTTCCGCGGGAAAGAGGCTGCCGGTTGGTGGTCAGGAAATCGAGGTTGAGGAGACTGTGCCTGAGTCATTTCACGGGGTGGACATTGCCCTGTTTTCGGCCGGTGCCGAGATTAGCCGTCACTTCTCACCGATAGCCGCCCAGGAAGGAGCCGTGGTTATTGACAACAGCTCCGCTTTTAGGATGGACCCCGAGGTACCACTGGTGGTACCCGAGGTTAACCCTGAGGACATCAGGCGGCATAACGGGATTATCGCCAACCCGAATTGTTCCACTATTCAGATGGTGGTGGTGCTGTACCCGCTGCATAGGGTGAATCCCATCAGGCGTATTATCGTTGATACCTACCAGGCGGTATCGGGCACGGGCTCGGCGGCGATAGAGGAACTGAGGGTACAATCCCGGCAGGTATTGGAGGGGCAGAGTGCGGTTCCTCATGTGTATCCTCACCAGATCGCCTTTAACGTTCTGCCTGAGATAGATGTCTTTCTGGATAATGGCTACACCAAAGAGGAACGGAAGATGATGGAGGAAACCAGAAAGATAATGCATGCTGATGATATTGCCATTTCGGCTACCTGTGTGCGGGTGCCGGTATTTGTGGGGCATAGTGAGGCGGTTCATGTGGAATTCTCCCGTCCCATGTCTCCCGATGATGCAGCCAATATCTTGGCTCAGGCTCCCGGAGTGAAGATACTGGATGATACTGCCATCAGCCTTTACCCGCAGCCGTGGTCGGCAGCGGGTACCGATGAGGTATTTGTCGGCCGCATTCGTCAGGATGCGTCTAACCCTAACGGTCTGGTGCTGTGGATTGTGGCTGACAATCTGCGCAAGGGGGCAGCACTGAATGCCGTCCAGATTGCTGAAGAGATGATTAAGCGAGACTGGATAAGTCCAAAGGAGGGAAGGAGATGAGGGAACTGGGGCGTTTGCTGACGGCGATGGTAACGCCGTTTACGGAAGACTTTGAGGTTGATTATGAACAGGCAAAGAAGCTGGCCCGGGCCTTGCTTGACTCGGGGAGTGATGGGGTGGTGGTGGTGGGCACTACCGGTGAATCGCCAACTATGCTGCGGCAGGAGGAGATGCGCCTCTTTGCTGAGATAAAAGAGGCCATCGGTGACCGGGGCACCATTGTTGCTGGTACGGGAAGCAACAGTACCGCCGAGGCAGTGGCGGCTACCAAAGAGGCGGAGAAAATCGGGGTTGATGCCTGTTTGCTCGTTGTCCCTTACTATAACAAACCATCCCAGGAAGGGCTGTACCAGCACTTTAAGACCATTGCCCAGAGCACCAGCCTCCCCTGTATCCTGTATAATGTGCCATCACGCACGGTTACCAGCCTCGCTGCGGAAACAACTGTCCGGTTGAGCCAGATTGACAATATCATTGGGGTCAAGGAAGCCAGTGGTAATATGGAGCAGGTGGCCAAGATTATCACCAATGCCCGGGACGGCTTTCTTGTCTGGAGCGGCAATGATTCGGATACCTTTCCTATTATGGCTCTGGGCGGCTATGGTGTTATCAGTGTGGCTTCCCACCTTGTGGGCAAGCAGATTAAGGAAATGATTAACCATCTGGTCAATGGCCAGCTTGCCCCGGCGGCGGCGATTCACCGCCGCTTGCTGCCCCTGGTCAATGCCCTGTTTATTGTGTCTAATCCCTGCCCGGTTAAGTACGCCCTCAATCACCTTGGCTTCAGGGTGGGCAAGCCGCGCCTGCCGTTGGTCGAGCCTGATGAAAAATCGGCGGCGGTTATCCGGGATACATTGAAGAATTACCAGATTGATTTGCCAATATAAGCTTCTCTTAGCTGCTTCATCAGCAGCTTGCCCCGCAGACAAGCAGGAAACGCGCCTGGAGGGATTCGAACCCACGGCACCCGGTTCCGAAGACCGGTGCTCTGTCCGCTGAGCTACAGGCGCCGTTAGAATTCTAGGGTTAAAGCATCATCTTGTCAATTAAGGTCTGTGTATTTACGGCGGTTTTTGATTTATTATGGTAGCAGCTGTCGCCCAAGGAGGTTCACATGGACTATGATGATTTTCTGGAACTGGTCAAAAGCAGACGGAGCATCCGTAAGTTTAAGCCGGAGCCCATTCCCGACGAATATGTGGACAGGATTATTGAGGCGGCTCGCTGGGCTCCTTCCGGAGCTAACACCCAGCCCTGGGAGTTTATCGTGGTCAAAAAGCAGGAGCTAAAAGAGGGTATTGTGCAGATTATCAGCGAGGAAATGTCTCAGAATCCGGGAAGGGCGGCGGAGCAGAGACCGGGGCGAGTAGCGGATAGACCCAGACCACACTTCTCACCGGGCGATATTGTTAGCGCCCCTGTTTTTATCCTGCTCATTGGTGACCGGCGCGTCCGCAGTATGATCCCTTTTCCCCTGCCCGAGCCGATGTGGCAATCAGTTTTTATCTCCAGTCTGGCTAATGCTTTTATCTACATGCATCTGGCGGCAACTACTCTGGGGTTGGCTTCGCGGTGGCTATCCGGGGTGCACCTGCCTCCAGTGCAATCTAGGCTCAAGAAACTGCTGGGGATTCCAGAGGAGATGGAAGTCTTTGATATGATGGTGGTGGGCTATCCCGGTGCCCGGCCCGAGCCGAGGCCAGTGAGAGACCGGGAAGAAATGGTTCACTATGATTATTGTGGGGAGGAAGACTTCAGGGTATTGAGAGAATAAAGACCATCTTAGTAAGGTGATAAAGCAGTTAGCCGCCAGACCTGGCGTAAAACAGATGTAGTGATTTTGGAACCTTAGATGGGGTGGGGTGAGTGGAGGGATTTGAACCCTCGTTCTCCAGGGCCACAACCTGGCGCCTTAGACCACTGGGCTACACTCACCATGCTGCGCCAAAGTATTATAACCTAGCCGTCCGCCCCTTTTCAACGTGGAGTAGCTAGGGCAAATTCAGCTACTCCTCCACCAGTTCAGCGATGGTGACCCCCGAACCACCCTCCCCATAATCACCGCCGCGGTAGGACTTGACCAGGGGGTGGTGGGCAAGTTTTTCCCGGACCAACTGGCGCAACGTGCCCGTCCCCTTACCGTGAACAATCCTGACCTGGATTAAGCCGGCCATGAAGGCATCGTGCAGGAACTGGTCAAGTTTGGGCAGGGCTTCATCCACGGTGAGGTGACGCAGGTATAGCTCGTTTACTGGCGGTGTTGTCTTTGCTTTCTTTTTACCCACCGTAACTGGGCTGATTCTAGCACGTTGTGCCTCGCGGGACAAATTATTGATTAGCCTGTTCTTGGTTGTGTTTATTGGGCTTCCCTGGGTATGCCGGCTCCTTACCGGCACCCCCGGCTTGTTGTCACTTGAGGCTGGTGTTACAATAGGATTCAGAAGCTGGAGGCAAGGCAATGCCGTCAAATTCGATAGTGGTCAAGGGGGCTCGCGAGCACAACCTAAAAAACATCGATGTGGTTATTCCCCGGGACAGGCTGGTGGTGATTACCGGGGTCTCCGGCTCAGGGAAGAGCTCGCTGGCCTTTGACACCATCTATGCCGAGGGGCAGCGCCGCTATGTG
>CAZAYK010000088.1:0-5614 GCA_964489415.1 uncultured Dehalococcoidaceae bacterium
CATAACCAAATAGTGCCCGGTCGGTGATATAGAGATAACAGGAGGCGCGGGCTGCCCGCGCCTCCTGTTAGGGGGGAATTTAGCAGTGGTGGTGGATAGTGATGGATAGGCTTAGTTACGGAGTCAGCTTGATCTCACCTGGTATTCCTTGGCGGAGGTTTATTCGTGTGGCTAGATAGAGCCAGTGCTTATATCCACAGGATAATTGACCCGATAGTCAGGTGGGCGATGTACTTCGGTATGTATGCCCTGGTAATAATGGTATTGGTGGTGGTGGCTGATGTGGTGATGCGGATTCTGGCCATTGGTGTTCCCGGTCTCAGCGAAGTGGAAGTCTTCATGATGGTCGCCGTTACCTTCCTGTCCATTGCTTATGTGGGGGTTAGGAAGGGTCATATTATTATTGAGATCTTCGTCTCCCGGTTTTCCCCACCGCATCGGGCGGTAGGGGCTACCATCAGTGACCTCCTGTCGCTGGTGCTTGTTGTACTCATCACCTGGCGGAGTGTTCCCTATGCCTTGCACAACCTGGCCAAGCATACCGCGGTGCTGGAGCTACCCATCACCTGGTCCATCTTTCTGGTAACCCTGGGTGCCGGCTTGTTAAGCATTGTGATGCTGGCCGATTTATTAGAGCATCTTGGTGAGGTGGTCAGGCACTATCGGCGGTCAGCGCTAGCCTCGAAGATTTTGGTAGCCCTGTTGATTATCGGGGTTCCGCTGATAATCTATACCATCCCGATATGGCTGGAGTGGCTGCCCTGGAAGATGACGCCCTTTACCACCGGTGCCGTGGGCCTGCTTTTTATGCTATTGCTCATGTTTTTGGGGGTGCCCATTGCCTTTGCCATGGGGGTTAGCGGGTTTATCGGCATCCACTATTTATCTTCCTGGCCAACAGCCTTGACCGTTACCGGGCTGACTCCCTATCTGACCACGGCTAATTACTTCTTCATTGTTATCCCCCTGTTCATTCTTATGGGCAGTCTCTGTGCCACTGCCGAGGGGATTGGCGCCAACCTGTTCAATACGGTGCATAAGTGGCTGGGGGCGGTACCCGGGGTGTTGGCCATGGCTACTGTGGGCGGTTGCGCTGCCTTTGGCGCTGTCTGTGGGGATACCCTAGCCACCGTGGCCACTATCGGCAAGGTGTCATTGCCCCGGATGAAGGAGCATAATTATGGTGCTGCCTTGCGCACTGGTTGTGTGGCGGCGGGGGGCACTTTGGGTATCATGATACCCCCCAGCATTGTCTTTATCTTCTATGCTGTTATTGCTGAGCAGTCAATCGGTGAGCTGTTCATTGCCGGCATTATCCCTGGCGTGGTACTGGCGGTGTTAATGATGTTAACCATCTATATCGGTGCCCGGCGGAATCCCGCCATGGTGGAGGATGCCCGCACCTCCCGCACCTCCCTGACCGAGAAGCTGGCCTCCCTCAAGGGCACCCTAGAGGTTATCATCCTGTTCCTGCTCGTCATTGGTGGCATTTATGGCGGCCTGTTTACCCCGGTGGAGGCGGGGGCTATCGGGGCTTTTGGGGCGCTCATCATCGGCTTGGTGAGGCGGTTTATTCGCTGGCGGGATATCTCAGTTGCCCTCCTTGAGGCAGCCCAGATCTGCGGTATGCTACTGCTTATTCTGGTTGGTGTCGGGTTTCTGGGTACCTTTCTCGGCCAGTCGCACCTGCCGGCGGTGCTTGGTGAGTATGTAGCCGGTCTGGGCATCTCCCGGTGGATTATCTTTACCGTCATCGTCATCATGTATATCACCCTCGGCTGTATTATGAACATCATCCCGGCGATGCTGCTCACTCTGCCCATTATCATGCCCACGATTCTGGCGCTGAATTTTGACCCGGTGTGGTTCGGTGTGGTCATGGTGCTGATGGTGATGATCGGGCAGATTACCCCGCCGGTAGGAGTCGCCTGCTATGTTACCAAGGGCATGGATCCCGATGTTCCATTATTCACCGTGTTCCGGGGGGTTCTGCCCTTCTGGGGGTGCATGGTAGCGGTAGTGGCTATCTTGGCGGCTTTCCCCCAGGTTGCCCTCTACCTGCCCAGTCTGATGCGGGGAGGTTGAGGTACTCCCTAATGGGAATAATAATGTTGAAGTGAGGAGAAATGTATGTCTAGTTTGGTGCCACCTCATGGTGGGAAGTTACTACCCCGGCTGGTCAGTGGTGCGGAGCGGGATGATGCCCTGAGCGAAGCTAGGGCATTACCCCAGGTCAGGCTAAGCTCCCGGGAGGTATCCGACTTGATTATGCTCGCCATGGGCGCGTTCAGCCCCCTCCGTGGCTTTATGGGGGAAAGGGATTACCACAGAGTGGTCGGTGAGATGCGCCTGGCTGACGGGCTGCTCTGGCCGATACCGATAACCCTTTCGGTGGCTAAGGAGGTAGCGGATGGGATTAAGGAGGGGCAGAAAATCGCTTTGGTCAACCCAGAAGGGGAGGAGATTATGGGGAGTATGGTGGTGGAGGAGAAATACAGCTATGATAAGCATACCGAGGTGGTTCAGGTTTTCCGCACTGATGATGCCGCCCATCCCGGTGTCAGGGGTGTTCTTGACCAGGGTGAGATTTACCTGGGGGGTCCGGTAACGGTATTCAGTGAGGGTGATTATCCCCAGAGATTTGCCGAGTTTGCCCGCCCTGCTGAAACCAGAGCCATCTTTGCCGAGAGAGGCTGGACGACAATAGCTGCCTTTCAGACCCGCAATCCCCTGCACCGCTCTCATGAGTACCTGACCAAGATTGCTTTGGAGGTCTGTGACGGGCTTCTCATCCATCCCATTGTGGGCAAGCTCAAGAGTGGCGACATCCCCGCCGAGGTGCGTATGGAGTGTTACCGGGTGCTCCTGGAGAACTACTATCCGCGGGACCGGGTGGTGTTGAAGGTTTATCCCATGGAGATGCGGTATGGTGGCCCCCGGGAGGCGGTGCTGCACGCCATCATTCGCCAGAACTTTGGTTGCAGCCATCTTATCGTGGGGCGAGACCATGCCGGTGTCGGCAATTATTATGGTCCCTTTGATGCCCAGAAGATTTTCGATGAGCTTGCCCCCGGGGATCTACACATCCAGCCACTAAAGCTGGACCCTACCTTCTGGTGCTGGCGGTGTGGTAGCATGGCCTCATTGAAGACCTGCCCTCACCCCCCTGAAGACCATCTGTCCATCAGCGGAACGAAGCTTCGCGAGATGCTTAGCCGGGGGGAGAGGCCCCCCGAGCAGTTCAGCCGGAAGGAAGTGGTGGATGTTCTGGTTAAGTATTATCAGAGTGGGAGTGTCACATGAAGAATCTTATTCTATTAACCCTGGATGCCACCCGAAAGGATGTCTTTGGCATTTACGGCAGTAACAAGGGATTGACGCCAACCTTCGATTCCCTGCGGTGTAAGTCACTTATCTTCACTAGGGGACAGACTACCGGGCCATACACCCAGGCAGCATTCCCCGGGATACTTACCTCAGGATACTTTTTGGATTATGGTCAGCCCCGGGGTCTCCACCCCGAGCGTACCCTGATTTCCGAACCGTTGCATGATGCCGGGATTACCACCGCTGCCTTTCACTCCAACCCCTACATCAGCGATTATTTTGGCTGGAACCGCGGCTGGGATGTTTTCTATGACTCCATGCAGGATGAGGTGGAACCAAGGATACCCTATGTCCGGGGCAATATTGTCAACCAGAAGGCAATTAACTGGATTTCATCCCATTGCCAGAGCAGCAACAAGCCCTTCTTCCTCTGGCTGCACTATATGGATGTCCATGAGCCCTATATGCCGGAGAAGAAATTCGTGGACATGGTTGACCCTTCCCTGAATATCAGCCAGGATGAGATGTATGCCCTGTTTGAGAATGTGCTGCTGAAGAGGGATGTCTCTGATCCGGAAAAGGTGGCGCTGCTGAAGAGGCTTTATGAGATACATGTCAGGGAGGTAGATACCTACTTTGCCGACCTGCTCAGCAGCCTGGAGAAACTGGGCATCCTGGAAGATACGGTGCTGATTATCACCAATGACCACGGCGATGAGTTTAATGAGCACGGTGGGCTTTCCCATGATGACAAGATGTATTCCGAGCTGATTGACATGCCGCTGATTATTTACGGTGCCGGGGAGACGGGAGTCTGCGACAGTGTAGTCAGCAGTGTTGATATCCCCCCCACCATAGTCCACCTCTTCGGTCTTAAGCCGGTGGAGAAGTTTGTTGGTCATTCTCTTCTCCCCACCGCTGCTTATCCTCAGAGAGGTGCCTATGGGGAAGCCATTGACCAGCACAGCAAGAGAGGAGGTGACATTGACCGAGACACCTACTTTTATCGTGACGGAGACCTGAAGATAATCTATCGTGCCTATCAGGATAGCTGGGAGATGTATGACCTGAAGGCAGACCCTCAGGAATTGAATAATATTGTTACTACCTCGCCCCGGGCCGAGGAAATGAAGAGCAAGCTGAAGCCCCGGGTGAGAAGATGGATTAGTTAATAAAAAAATCAATGTAAGGAAAGGAGAGGGCAATGACCGATCAGGAAAAGAAAAAGGCATGTGACGAAGCCATCGCCAAGTCAAAGGAGGTAATCCGTGAGGCCTTTAGCCGGTTCAAGGTGGAGGATATGGCGATTACCTGGACCGGTGGCAAGGACAGCACCCTGACGTTGTGGCTTATCCGCCAGGTGTGCCAGGAGGATGGCATCAAGTTGCCCAAGGTAATGACCATTGATGAATATGACTCATTCGAGGAAATCCATGATTTCATCAACAAGTATGCCAAGGAGTGGAACCTTGACCTCGAGTGGTGCCGCAATGACGATGTCATCAAGGCTGCCGGGGGTAAGCTGAACAACATTGTCAAGGTAAAAGACCTCAACGAGAGGAACCAGGCTGAGCTCAAACGCATCGGCTTTACTGAGGACTCCTTCCCCTTCGAGGCGGAATCTTATGTCGGCAACCACCTGATGAAGACCGTCATGTTCAATATGTACATTGAGAGGCATAACGTCAAGGCCATCTTCCAGGGCCTGCGCCGTGATGAGCAGCCCGCCCGCCAGCAGGATGAGTACTTTGAGACAAGGGCGGCGGCGTACTTGGTGCCGGAGCATGTCCGCATTAAGCCCATTCTGCACTTCACGGAGCGGCTGCTCTGGGATACCTACCAGATTTACAAGATTCCGTACTGCGTCCTCTATGAGCGGGGCTACCGCTCCCTCGGCGCCAAGACTACCAGTGCCATTGCTGCGCCGGGCGTCCCCGCCTGGGAGCAGGACCTTGAGCATACCACCGAGCGAGCGGGGCGGAGGCAGGACAAGGAGCAGATGATGTCTCGCCTGCGTGACCTGGGCTATATGTAGTGTACCGGGGAGGCGGGTAATTTATCGGCGTTAGTTTCAGTAACCGGGGCGGCCACACATGTGGCCGCCCCGGTGTCTTTTGTGCCTGGTTTAGGGGTGGCACTTGGGCAATGCAGGGTGAATAAGAATGGTCAACATCAGATATTGCCTAGCCAATATTTGATAGGGCTTCAAGTGGGGGAGCCAGAACCTGAACGTTGACCACCTCACCGGCATTTAGTGATTCGGTACCTTCGGGGATGCAGATCAGGC
>CAZAYK010000089.1:0-1131 GCA_964489415.1 uncultured Dehalococcoidaceae bacterium
CCGGAGACCAGCGGCCCCAAAAACATCCCCATGGCATAGGCTGCCTGGTAGAATCCCATGGCGGTGGCCCGTTTTCCTGGGGTTACCACCTGGACGCACATCGCCATTAAGATGGTGTTCAGCACGCCCCTGCCCAGTCCGTTAACTGCCATCACTGCCTCGAGTAGGGGCACGTTGTGGGTCAGGGGAACCATGAGCAGGGCGCCACCCATTAATATCGAGCCGAATAAAATGGTGAATGAGTTGCCCCACCGCCTTGCTATCTGGGCTACCATTAGTGCTGCAATTGCTGATGAGGCTAGAGATAGCATAGAAATGATGCCCAAGTCAGTGCTTGAGGCGCCAATTTGAGCGGCGTATACCGGGATAAATCCAAAGAGGCCAGCCCAGGTGGCAAACTGGGACAGGATGCCGATGGCGGAAACGATGAGTAATGGTGGCAGGGTGGCCACTTGGGTGAAACCTTGCCAGGAGACGGGTTCTGCGGCCGCTATGGCCGGTTGGCGGGTAGCCAGCAGGGTGGCCAGGGCAACAATGCTGAGTAATGCCGCTCCCCAGAAGGTATAGCCTGGGCCCCAGGTTTCGGCGATCACGCCACCGCTGGCGGTAGCCGCCACGATGGCGATACCCTGGACAAAATTGATGATGCCAATAGCCCGCCGGGTATCCTGCGGCGGGTAGTAGGCAGTAAAGTAGACGACGAAGGTAACCCAGGTGGCAGCGCCGAGCCCGGTCAGGGCTCGGGCGAGGAAGAGGAGCCAGGGGTTGGGGGCAATACCCAGGGCTAAGGCCCCGGCCAGGGTGGTCAATATCCCCCCAGCCAGTAACAGCTTCCGCCTCGAAACGGCATCAAATAATATCCCTATGGGGATACGCAAAAGTAGCTGGGGTATGGCATAAGAGGCAACCACCGTTCCCACCATAGCTAGGCTGGCACCGAGTGACTGGGCATAAACGGGCAGGATGGGCACGTAAAGGTAGAGGGCAGTCCAGAAGAAGAAGGCAGTGACACCGAAGAGAAGGATATATTTTTGGTGGGGTGGTGAATCGTTGCCGGAGGCTGGCTTGGCCGGGGAGGCCATCCCTGTCTCAGTTTTCTCACTATCCGGCATAGCCTAACATTATAGCATA
>CAZAYK010000089.1:1141-5523 GCA_964489415.1 uncultured Dehalococcoidaceae bacterium
TTTGGTGGTGGCAGTACTGTTGGCGTGGTGGGGCATGGGCTATGCCCGCTGAGGCGGTTTGGCCCCGGGTTACCCCCATTTGCTTTCCGGCGATTTCGGCAGACTGCAATCGGTGGTATAATGCTGGCGAAGAAAGCCCTGCGTGGCCGTTTCGGTAATATTGGGGGGAGGTGATGCCCATGGCGCCGGGCGACTGAGCAGCCCAGAATGCTCAGGGAAGACTGGGTAGCCAGTGTTAAACCATGATGCCAAATAATATAAAGGAGGACTAGTTAAGTGCGATATGAAGCTCGCTTCGTCGTGGAAACCCATGCTCACATAACCACATTATATCAGCCCGCTGGGGAAAAGAGCCGGGAGCTAGCTCGCCAGGGACTGTGGAATGGGCTCAATGGGGAGCTTGAGCCTTTTGACAACTCGCCGCTTACCCTTTATGACATGGAGCGATACGGCGTGGACATGTGCATCCTCAAGCCGAGTATAATTGGCACGACCAATGAGATGCAGGCGGAGCTGGTGGATAGGTATCCTGACAAGTTCCGGGCCATGTGTAGTGACCAGAAGCTTAAGATCAAGGTCTGGCGGGAGGAGGTGGAATGGACCCTGGAGGCAGCGGTCGAGGAGGTTGAGGCAGCGCTAAAGACGGGTAAATTTGTCGGTATTGGTGAATTCGTCCCCGGGGGAATGAGTGTGCAGCGTAAGAAGAAACCTACCTTCGGGGAACGCCTGGAGGAGTTCCGCGCCTTCATGGAGCTGGCACGGAAGTATGGTGTCACCATTGATTTTCACGAACTATCTTGTGGCTACGAATGGGATGCCTACCAGCTCCTCTCCCGGCTGGCTATGGAGTACCCTGATGTGCCTATCATCCTGTGCCATGGCGGGGGCCATGATGAAATCTCGGTGCGGCGTGCCTGCGCTGTTGCCGGGCGAGCCGAAAACATCTATCTGGAGACGGGGGGGTGGACTGCCGAGTTATATGAGATTGCCCTGAAAGACCCCAATGTGGGGGCAACCCAGCTTATCTGGGGGCACGATTATGGTAATGTTCCCCAATACATGACCCGCCCCCCGGGGGAGGGATCCCGGGCGGCAAAACCGCCGTATTTTATGAAGAGATGGCCCCGTGTGCCCAGCTACCAGACTGATTGGTGGGGCTGGAGCCTCCACCAGATCCACAAGATCAGAGACTGGGTGACCCAGGATGAGATAAACCTCATCCTGGGAGGAAATGCCGCCAAGATCTTCAAGCTGCCCGTGCCCTACCCCCGGATGTTCCCTGAAGGGAGGCCTGATATCTGGGGCATCAACTGGGAGAAATCGGTGCCATTCCTTCCTGAAGACCAGATTCAGCACCCGGACCCTAAACCCTAGAATTGCTTACTGCTGGGGGCCGGAGGACAGCCTGATGCCAAACTCCGGCCCCTATCACCCCGCACTGGGTGGAGATAACGGGCTGTCCAGTTCATACAGGATTTGGGCAGTGTTAGGGCTGGAGATTAATTAGGTAAGCAGAATGGCAAAAGACTCCGGTATTGACAAAATATTATCAGTCAATTAAGCTGGGCTTGAGTTGTCGCTAGCAGGTATCTGGTATGACGGTTAGGGTGGTTACTGACAGTGTCGCTGACCTGCCCGCTCAGGTAGTTCAGGAACTGGGGATTACCGTAATTCCGGTAAACATTTGCTTTGGCGCCGAGGTCTATCGTGATGGCATTGACCTGACCACTGAGGATTTCTACAGCCGGCTAGCCCAGAGTAAAATTATGCCCACTACCGCGGTACCTCCGCTGGGTGTCTTTGCTGATGTCTATGATGAGCTGGCTAAGGAGACGGATGAGATATTGGTCATTACCCTTAGTTCCAAGCTTAGTGGTATCTATGACGCGGCAATACGAAGTATTGAACTAATGAAGAGGAAATGCCGGGTAGAAGTCATTGATTCGAGGTGGGCAATTATGGCCCAGGGATTCATCGTTATGACCGCAGCCCGGGCAGCTCAGGCTGGAGCCACCCTAGAGGAGGTTATGAATATTGCCCGCCGTAATATTTCTCGTGTCCAGCTGTGTTCGGCATTTGACACTTTGGAGTATCTGGAGCGGGGAGGGCGCATTGGCAAAGCCGCTGCGTTTATGGGCTCCCTGTTGGGGATACACCCTATTATCGGTATGAAGGATGGTGAGGTAGTCCCCCTGGCCCGGGTGCGCTCTCGAGCTAGGGCGATAGACTATCTGTGTAACTTTGCCCTAAGCTTTGCCCACATCGAAGAAATGTCTGTAGCCTATGTTAATGCTGTTGATGATGCTGAACTGCTGATGGATCGGATTAGCGTTAACTTCCCTAAGGAACGCATCTACCGGTCCCATACCAGCCCGGTTATTGGCGCTCATACCGGCCCCAACCTTCTCGTACTAGCTATATTGGGAGATAGGTAGCAGTTTTCTACCCGCCGGCGGTTATGCCGCGGTTTTTCCCCTCTCCCTCAGTGCCAGCAGGGGCTTAAGTCGCCCTAGAGCTGTTGGTGCTGCCTTTAGTGGGCAGTTAATTGGCTAACCTCTTCTGATGCAGTATAATGATTAGGAAAAGGATTAGGAGACCGCCTTTGGAAGAGAAGAACGAGGTTCATCGGATTAGAGACATCGGAATAAGGGTTAGGGAAAACGTTGAGCGGGTCATCGTTGGGAAGAGTGATGTCGTGGAGCTGGCCTTGGTTGCCCTTCTTTGCGAAGGGCACCTGCTTATTGAGGACGTGCCCGGCATCGGCAAGACCATGCTGGCCAAGTCTATTGCCCGGTCGCTGGGGTGCAGCTTCCGGCGTATCCAGTGTACCCCGGACCTTCTTCCCGCGGATATTACCGGTACCTATATCTACAACCAGAAGACATCAGACTTTGAGTTTCGCCCCGGGCCGATTATGGCTCAGGTAGTATTGGCTGATGAGATAAACCGGGCAACCCCGCGGACGCAATCTGCCCTCTTAGAGGCTATGCAGGAGTGTCAGGTCTCCGCGGAGGGTGAAACCAAGCCACTGCCGCGGCCCTTCCTGCTACTGGCCACCCAGAACCCCATAGAGCTGGAGGGCACCTTCCCCTTGCCTGAGGCTCAACTCGACCGGTTTCTGCTCAAAATCAGGATAGGTTACCCCACCCCCGAGGATGACCACCTGATCCTGGCCCGCTTTCGTCAGGCTGACCCTCTGGAGGAACTCACCCCGGTAGTTACCTCTGATGAGCTCCTCCACATACAGGCGAAGTGCCGCCAGATACATGTTGCTGCTGATGTGGAGGACTATATTATCCGCCTTGTCCATGCCACCCGGGAGCACGCCTCGTTGCAGCTTGGGGCCAGCCCCCGGGCCATGCTGGCATTATACCGCTCCGCCCAGGGTCTGGCGGCGCTGCGGGGGAGGGCTTTTGTCATCCCGGATGATGTGAAGTATATGGCCCCCCTCGTATTGGGGCATCGCCTGATACCCAAGGCAGAGAGCCACCTGCGGGGCCAGACTGTTGACGAGATACTTGGTGAAGTGCTGTCTTCCGTTCCCGTACCTGTTGAAGAGGAAGTTGGGACTGAAGGGGGGTGAGGCATGCGGGGCGGCTACTGGCTGTTTGTCGCCGGGGTACTCTTCCTGGCTGGCTTGATTGTGCACCAGGTGGCCCTGGTTCTGATTTCACTGTTGCTGGTCATCATCAGAGTGGTGACCAAGCTGTGGGAGCGCTACTGCCTTACCCGTGTCGACTATTGCCGGAGGCTCAGTTCTAACCGTGTTTTCTTCGGTGACGAGGTACAACTTGAGATAGAGGTAGCCAACAGGAAGCTCCTGCCCCTGCCCTGGCTGGAAATCGAGGACGAGGTGCCGCGGGAGGTAACCTTTCTCAAGGGCAGAACCTCTCCGTCGGAAAAGTACACGCAGCAGAATCTCAACAATCTTCTCTCCCTTAGCTGGTATCACCGGGTTAAACGGCGTTATTGGTTACGGTGCCAGCAGCGCGGCTGTTTCACCTTCGGGCCAACGCGCATCCGCTCCGGTGACTTGTTTGGCTTTGCCCGGAAGGAGATGAGAATCCCGCAGGTAGATTATCTGACGGTGTATCCCAAGATGGTCCCCCTGGCTAAGCTGGGTATTCCCTCCAATCAACCCCTGGGCAATATTCGGCTGAAGCGCTACCTTTTCCAGGACCCTGTTCTTACCCTGGGGGTCAGGGACTACCATTTTGGTGATAGCCTCAAGCGCATTCACTGGAAGACCACCGCCCGGGTCGGCCGGTTGCAGACCAAGGTCTTTGAGCCGACAACCACGGTGGACATGGGTATCTTCCTTGATGTTCGCACCATTAAGCCGCCTGCCTGGGGGAATATCCCTGAGCTTTTGGAGCTGGTTA
>CAZAYK010000090.1:0-5475 GCA_964489415.1 uncultured Dehalococcoidaceae bacterium
TGCCCTCTCGCGGGGTGAGGGTGGTTGCCTTGCAGACAATAGCCCCCAGCCTTTGGATATCAAATAGGTGGCTATACTCGGTACCGTAGCCGAAGGTACCTGAAGCAGTCATCACCGGGTTGGCCAGCAGCAGGCCCGGCTTATTTTTCGGGGCGAGTTGTACGGATAGCTTCACGGCTGGCTCCGTTTTACTGATAATTTAGCTTCTGGCTGTCAGCTTACCAGACTGGTGGTTACCATTGCAAATACCGGCATAGGTCGGGCAGATGTCATTGAGGCAGCACTGGGGGCAGAGGGGGCGGGGGCGGCAGACATCCTTGGCCAGGCGGACGAGGAGGGCATGATATTCATTAAACAGCCTGACATCACCGGGCAGATTATCCATGAAAAGTGCCTGGTAGGCAGCATAGCGGTCACTATTGGGTGCCAGGCCGAGGCGGCGGGTGATGCGGCGGGTGTAGGCATCAATAACAAAGATGGGCTTATTGGCGGCATACAGTAGGATAGAATCGGCAGTCTCCGGGCCGATGCCGTAGATGGCAAGGAGCTGCTGGCGGAGGTGGTCAGTATCGCGGGAAAATAGCTTGTTTAGGTCATCATCACAGTTTTCCCCCAGCCAGTAGGCAAAGGATTGGAGTTTGCGTGCCTTGGCATGGTAGTAACCGGAGGGGTAGATAAGCCGGGCAATTTCGGTTTCGGGTAACTGGCGTAGTGCCTGGGGTGATAGCGCTTGGGCGGTTTTTAGATTGTTTATCGCCTTCTCAACATTACGCCACGCGGCCGATTGGGTGAGAATTGCCCCCACGATAACCTCAAAGGGATCGTTAGCTGGCCACCAGTGCTGGGGGCCATAGCGGTTGATCAGCCGGTGGTAGATATTGTTTAGTGTCTGGTTTACTGACCTGTCCATTGGGGTGGGTAGCATTGATTTTGGTGAGCAGTTGGTTAATCACCCTGGCTCCGTGCTGGCTATGATTATGATAGCATAGTGGGCAATGAAAGGGGGGCCTTCGGCAAAGCCCCTGCCTATGATTAGCCGATTATTTAGTCGAGCGGGTTCAGGGTCAGCAATTTCTTGGCGATTTGGGGATACTTGGCAATAAACAGCAATTCATCCTCAACCAGGGGCTTCTGGGACTCGACATTGGCGTATCTTACCAGTTCCAGAATATTTCTCGCCTCATCTTCGTTGGCGAAGGATACCTCCATCTTCCCCATTATATGGCTGAAGCCGGAGATTCCGCTGTACTGCCCGGCGATGATTTCCCGCCCCGTTTCCACAAACTCGGGCTCACCCCTGCCCAGCTCTTCGTAGCTGTATAGTTCGTAGTTCTCCGGGTCCTTTAACACGCCGTCGGCATGGATGCCTGAGGCATGGGCAAAGGCATTGGCCCCAACCCCCGGCTGATTCAGGGGAATGGGGACGCCAAAGGCATAGCTGGCAAACTTGGCGATCTTCCATGCCTTGGACAGGTCAACGGGCATCCCCAGCTGGTATTTCTCGGCAAAACCCTTTGATTTGGTCACGGCGAGGATTGTCGCCACCAGGTCAGCGTTGCCTGCCCGTTCCCCGATGCCGTTGATGGTGGTATTGATGTAGACATCCTGGCCGCCGTCAATGGCGCCCTTGGCCCCGGCCAGGGAGTTAGCCTCAGCCATGCCCAGATCACCGTGGCAGTGAATCTCAATGGGTAGGCCAACCCTCTCTGCCAGAAATTTCACCGTTTCATAGATGGTGAACGGGTTATCATACCCCAGGGTATCGCAGTACCTCAGTCGGTCAGCACCATGTTCCTTGGCGGCCAGACCGAATTCGGTGAGGAATTCGGGGTCGGTTCGGGAGGCATCCTCAGCGTTAACCCCAATGGTCTCCGCACCCAGGGCACGGGCGGTATCAACCGCCTCGGTCATTTCCTTTACTATGTCCTGCCGCTTCTTTCTACCCTGGAATTTGCCGTTAATCATCTGGTCTGATGTCGAGATGGAAAGGTTAATGTGCTTGATGTGGGGCACCCGCTGAAAGGCAATCCTGACATCGTCAGCAATAGCCCGTAACCAGCCTGCCAAACGGATCGGCTTAAGTACCCCCATTTCAGCCAGCTCCAGATTTGCCTGCAGGTAGTTGACCTCATGCTTGGTGGTGGGAAAGCCAAACTCAGACTGGAAGATGCCCATCTCATTGAGATAGATGTTGATCATCGTTTTCTCGAGCTTGGATAGGCCGAGCTTGGCGGTTTGCACCCCGTCCCGATTGGTGACATCAATAAAATAGATCTTGGGCATTAGCCTATTCTCCTGAACTAACCGGCTTATTGGCAGTAAACGCCAGCATTTAAATGCTAACACAGGTCTTTTGTCTTAGGCAAGTGTCTTTAGGGTCACCACTCTTTTTGGTGCCCCAAGACAATGTTTAGTCGGTTGTTGGGTTTGACACCTGTGGGGAGGGGTGATAGATTAGAATTGGCGGCGTAATGCTGATTCCTCCCCGGAATATATGGTCACTTCACTACTATGAATGTCGGTGTTAGCAAGATCAGCCTTCGCTTCCCTGAGAATTTGTCCCTTAAGGGCAAGCGGCAGATATTGAAGTCAATAATTACCCGTGTTGAGAATAGGTTTAACGTTTCCGTGGCTGAGGTGGATGACAATGAGCTGTGGCAGCTAGCCACCATCGCCATTTGCTGTGTCAGCAACAACAAGCGATACACCAACCAGGTGCTGTCCAAGGTGATGGATTTTATCGCGGAGAGCCGGTTTGAGGTAGAAATACTCGACTGCGAAATTGAGATTCTGGATATCTAGTGAAGGGGTAGCATTGGATACCACCGCCTTCCTCAATCACCTCCAGTCTCAGCCGACCTACCAGGGTCAAATTGTGCATACGGAGCATATACCTCCCCGCCGAATGAGTTGTGCTGAGTTGGATGAGCCGCTGGTTGAGGAGTTAGGCAATTGCCTGCTCAGGAACGGGATATTGCGCCTTTATACCCACCAGGCTGAGGCGATACAGCATGCCCGCCGGGGAAGGAACGTGATGGTGGCCACCTCAAGCGCCAGCGGTAAGACACTGTGCTATAATCTGGCCGTGCTGGAGAAACTACTGGCCGAGCCGGGCAGCCGTGCCCTCTATCTCTTTCCCACCAAGGCCTTGGCTCAGGACCAGCTGCGCAGTTTACACCAGTTGTTTTGCCCCGAGGTATGCCGGGAGGGGGAATTGGCTACCTTTGATGGGGATACCCCTCAGGCAGAGCGGGCTGAAATCAGGAAGCGAGCCAGAATCGTGCTGACTAATCCGGATATGCTGCATATCGGCATCCTGCCTAATCACCAGTCCTGGGCGGTATTTCTGCGCCATTTGCGCTATGTGGTGATTGATGAGGCTCATGCCTACCGGGGTGTTTTTGGTTCCCACGTTGCTTGCGTGCTGCGTCGCCTGCGCCGGCTGTGTCATCGCTATGGCTCCCGTCCCCAGTTTATCTGCTGTTCGGCAACAATTGCTAACCCCGGGGAGCATGCCGAGAAGCTGGTGGGGTTGCCGTTTGTGGTGGTGGATAGTGACGGCTCTCCCCGTGGCGGGAAGGAATTCGTCTTCTGGAACCCACCCCTCATCGATGCAGGGCGCAGCATCCGGCGCAGTGCCAATAGTGAGGCTACCAACTTGTTCACCGAGCTGATAAGGTGGAATATCCGCACGCTGACCTTTGCCCGCACCCGGCGGCTGACCGAGCTTATTTACCTCTCTGCCCGGCAGCGGTTGGCCGAGGTAAGCCCGGAGCTTTCGGGGCAGATTAAGCCCTACCGGGCGGGCTATCTCCCTGAAGCCAGGCGCCAGATAGAGCGGGAGCTCTTCGGCGGTCAGCTTCTCGGGGTGGTGGCGACAACTGCCCTGGAGCTGGGGATAGATGTCGGCAAGCTGGATGCCACGGTACTGGCGGGTTATCCGGGGAGTATTGCCAGCACCTGGCAGCAGGCGGGGCGGAGTGGCCGCAGCCAGGACCACTCCCTCAGTTTCCTGGTGGCGCAGGATAACCCGCTGGATCAGTATTTGATGCGTCATCCTGATTTCTTTTTCCAGAGGAATTTTGAGAGTGCCCTGGTCAACCCAGAAAACCCGTATATCCTGCGTGCCCATCTCTTGTGTGCTGCCTGGGAGTTGCCGTTGAGTAGGAGCGATGCTGAAATCTTTGGTGTTAACCTAAACGAAGCCGTGCAAGCGCTGGAGGGGGAGGGGCTGCTCCGGGAGCGTAACCGGAGGTGGTACCTGGCTCCGTCTCTATCTTATCCAGCCCAGGACGTTAATATCCGGGCCACCACCGCGGATTACTTTGCTGTTATCGATACCTCGACCGGGGCCCTGCTGGAAACGATAGAAAGTAGCACCGCCTTTTTCCAGGTCCATCCCGGCGCCATATATCTCCACTTTGGGGAATCCTATCGGGTTACTGAGCTTGACCTGGCCGGTCGTACGGCTTATGTGGTGCCGACTGATGCCACCTATTATACTGAGAGCAAGGATTTCACCGATGTGCACGTTGTCAGGGTGCGCCGGAGTAAGCAACTGGGGGAGGTGAAGGTTTACCTGGGTGAGGTGGAGGTAACCACCACCGTGGTTGGCTTCAGGAAGAAGGCGCAATTCACTGAGGAGGTTATCGGTGAAGAACCCCTTGACCTTCCTCCCCAGACCTTCCCCACCGTGGCCCTCTGGTTTGACCTGCCGGTACAAGCCGTCGCCGAGGTGGCTAAGGCGCAGCTTGATTTTGTCGGGGGACTGCATGCTGTGGAGCATGCCTCCATTGGTATTTTACCTCTATTTGCCCTCTGTGACCGCAATGATATTGGCGGTGTCTCCACCCCGCTTCACCCTGATACGGGACGAGCCGAGGTTTTCATCTATGATGCCTGTGTTGGGGGTGTTGGCATTGCCGAGCGGGGATTTGACATGGTTAGGGAATTATGGCAGGCTACACTGAGGGCAATTGCCGAGTGTCCCTGTCAGGAAGGCTGCCCTAGCTGCATACAGTCACCCAAGTGTGGCAATAACAATCAGCCTCTGGATAAGAGGGCAGCTCAGATCTTGCTGGAAGGGTTGCTCAGGGAGCAATGAGGAGGTGAGGTTAGATTAATAACCTCTTGAAGCGAGCCTTAAGGCGCAGCCACGACAGCTTTGCCCGGGCAATGAGCCTGTTTGACCGTGCCGCTGTTGACGAGGGGGTGTGGGCTGAGCTGGAGGAGATGCTCATCCTGGCGGATGTGGGGGTTAAGACCACGGAGAAGCTGATTGCCAAGGTAAAGCAACGGGTAGCTGAGGAGAAGATTGCCGATGGCAGCATGGTGCGGGCTGTCCTCAGGGCGGAGATGGTTAATATCTTGAGAGCGCCGCAGGTGGCGGTGCCCGGTAGTGGGTCATTGCCCAGTGTAACCCTGGTGGTGGGGGTCAACGGCGGTCAGATCAAATCGGGCTCCATGTCGCGCAGT
>CAZAYK010000091.1:0-5443 GCA_964489415.1 uncultured Dehalococcoidaceae bacterium
GGTCGGGCTAAAAAGGGGGAAGCCCAAGCAAAAGGTTAATGGTGATTGGTTTTTAATAATATAATTGAGATTGATTTATTTGACCGGGGTGAACAGCAGGCCCGGAGGCAGCAGAGGGTAACCTTACATTAAATATATATTGAAGGAGGCAAACCCTGATGGCTGAAGACTTGGGCATGGCTCTGGCTGATTTAAAGGAAGATGAGGCTCTGCAAATCGCCCGGAACAGGTTGGGTAGCGATGATGATCCCCTGGCTATTCTCAGTGATGCCCGACGTGGCATGGAGGTTGTTGGTGAGCGCTTTTCCCGAGGTGAATACTTCATCCCTGACCTAGTCTACTCCGGGGAGATATTAAAGCAGATAACGGAGATGGTTAAGCCGAAGCTGGCCAAAACAGCCGAGGTTAAGCGATTAGGCAAGGTTGTTCTGGGGACCGTGGCCGGGGATATACATGACATCGGCCTCAATATTGTGGACTTTATGCTTGATGTAAATGGTTTTGAGGTTTACAATCTCGGGGTGGATCAGCCTGCCCAGAACTTCGTTAACAAGATAAAGGAAACCGGGGCGGGGATAGTGGGCCTCAGCGGCTTCCTGACACTGGCATTTGACTCCATGAAGCAAACGGTGGAGGCGATAGCCGCAGCGGGCTTGCGGGGCAAGGTGAAGATTATGATCGGCGGTGGTCAGATTGATGAGGAGATCAGGAAATATACTGGAGCTGATGCCTATGGTCGTGATGCCATGGCGGCGGTAACACTGTCCCAAGGATGGATCGGCGGAGGCTAAATAATATGGAGAAGAAGTGGGCGGAGTTATCTCCTGAGGAAAGGCGGGAGGAAAGGTTTAGGGAGTGGCGGTCACCGCCGGGGGTTGAATTTACCAACTCCCAAGCCGAGAGAACATATCAGCAAAGGGTAACCAGGCTGATTGATGCCATCAAATTGCGGGAACCGGACCGGGTTCCGGTGGGTTTATCCCTCGGCTTTTTCCCGGCGTTCTATTCCGGATTAACGCCGGAAACGGTCATGTATGACTACCGGAAACTAAGCCGGGCCTGGTTAAAGTTTGCCCGGGACTTTGACGTGGATGTATTCTTTAGCCCCGGGGCGATTGCTCCGGGAAAGGCATTGGAAATCCTGGATTATAAGCTATACCGCTGGCCGGGGCACGGCACTTCTCCGATAACTACCTATCAGTGTGTTGAAGCCGAGTATATGACGGCCGATGAGTACGATCACCTGATTTATGACCCGTCTGATTTCTGGATGAGGGTCTATCTCCCCCGCATCTTTGGCACCTTAGCCCCGCTGAAGAAGCTTTCTCCCTTAACCGATATCATCGAATTGCCCGTAACGGCGCCCAGCCTGGCGCCATTGGGCGGTGATGATGTTCAGGCGGCATTACGGGCTCTCCTGGATGCGGGCACCGAATCCCTGAAGTGGTGGCAGGTAATTGGGGAGTGTAATAAAGCGGCGATGGCATCAGGGTTTCCCCTGTTTAACGGGGGTATGGCCAAGGCGCCCTTTGACACCATCGGGGATACCCTGCGGGGTACGCACGGGGTAATGATGGATATGTACCGGCAGCCGGATAAGCTTCTGGAGGCTATGGAGAGGATAACCATCATGGAGATTAAGCGCGGGGTATCGGGAGCCAATGCCTCCCGGATCCCGGTGATATTCATCCCGCTGCACAAGGGTGCCGATGGCTTCATGTCTGATGAGCAGTTCCGCACCTTCTACTGGCCGACGCTGAAGAAGGTGATCTTGGGACTAATTGAGGAGGGACTGGTGCCATCACTGTTTGCTGAAGGTGGCTACAACTCGCGCCTGGAGGTTATCCGGGACCTGCCTCAGGGCAAGGTGGTGTGGCACTTTGACCAGACCGATATGGCCCAGGCCAAGGAGGTGCTGGGTGGCACGGCATGTATCATGGGGAATATTCCTTCCTCACTGTTATTCTCAGGGACGCAGGAAGGGGTTAAGGATTATTGCCGGAGGCTCATTGAGGTTGCCGGGAAGGGTGGTGGATTCATTTTAGATGCGGGTGCCGTCATTGATGAAGCTCGGCCAGAAAATGTGCGTGCCGTGTTCCAGGCAGCTAAAGACTACGGCGTCTATAGACGAGAATCTTCAGATGATAGAAAGGAGCGTGTTGATGCAGATGAAGCAAGGAAATCCGGAACTAGTAACTGTCTATGACCCGTCACGGGCATACCCGGGTTACACCCTTTTTGCTCCGTGGGGTGCCGGTCAGGTATGGCTGGTGGATATGCAGGGCCGTTTTGTTCACCGCTGGAAGATGCCCAATATCCCCGGGGAGTATGGGAGGCTGTTACCCAACGGGAACCTGCTCTATGCGGGAAGAGTCCTTGATGGCCCCTTGACGAACTTTGGCGGGGCGGGTGGAGTGCTGCTTGAGGCTGATTGGGAGGGTAACATTGTCTGGAAGCATGAAGACCCCTATCAGCACCATGACTTTTGCCGCTTGGATAACGGCAATACCATGTACCTCAGATGGGTGCCCATCCCTGAGGATATTGCTGCCAAGGTCAAGGGCGGTATCCCCGGAACCGAGCGTGACGGAGTGATGTGGACCGATTCCTTCCGGGAGGTTACCCCGGCGGGTGAGGTGGTCTGGGAGTGGCTGGGTTATGAACACCTAGACCCGGAGGTAGACATCCTTTGTCCGTTATGTTCCCGTGCCGAGTGGACTCATGGTAACTCTTGCTTTGTCCTTCCCAACGGCGATATCTTGACCACCTTCCGCCACACTGATTATATGGTTATCATTGATAAGAAGACGGGCAACATCCGGTGGCGGTGGGGTGCCGGGGAGCTGGCCCACCCCCATGACCCCACCCTGCTGGATAATGGGAACATCCTCGTCTTTGACAACGGCCATCACCGGCGGATGGCTCATATCAGCTACTCCCGGGTGATAGAGGTAAACCCGAATACGGGAAAAATCGAATGGGAGTATACCGATAAGACCAAGCATCGGTTTCAGTCGTCCATCGTCTCCGGCTGCCAGCGGTTGCCTAACGGCAACACCCTGATCTGTGAGGGGCATAAGGGGCGGATTTTCGAAGTAACCCGTGATGGAGAGACTGTCTGGGAGTTTATCAATCCCTTCTACTACCAGCACCCCTTATTCGGCCTAAACAACCAGATTTTCCGTGCCTACCGTTACCCCCCTGATTATGAGGCTTTCCGCGGCAAGACCTTGGACCCGGATAGATTTGAGTGGGTGGTTGAGGAGAAGGCTAAGTCTGATGTGGTTCGGATAGATCGGGTACCGGATAAAGGCAAAGCAGTCAGCGAGCGTCTCTCCCGATTGGGTTATTGAGGGGTAACCGCAGCACCAAGATAATAATGCCCCCGTTTTCCTGGCTCAGCATAGGGAAAGCGGGGGCATTAATTTATTTACGGTTACTCTCTTTGCAGTTCGGGGACAATACTTTCGTAAAAGTCCAGTGACTCGGGGTTGCTCAGGGCATCCCGGTTTAATACCGGCTTGCCATGAATGATGTTGGTCACTGCGGTCTCCACCTTCTTCCCGTTAAGGGTATAGGGGATATCGGGGGCGGCCAGAATTCTTGCCGGGACATGCCGCGGGGAGGCCTTCTCCCGAAGGGTGGTCTTAATCTTCTTCACCAGCTCCTCGGTTAATTCGTAGCCTTCGGCAAGCTTGACAAAGAGGATCACCCGCTGGTCACCCTTCCATTCCTGTCCAATGGCGAGGCTATCCTCAATTTCTTCCAGTTGCTCTACCTGGTTGTAGATTTCGGCTGTGCCGATGCGGACCCCGGAGGGCTTGAGCAGGGCGTCCGAGCGGCCGAAGAAGGTTATTCCCTTGGTGTCACTATGGACCATAACGTAATCACCGTGGCGCCACACCCCCGGGTAAACACTGAAGTAGGCATCCATATATTTCTCATTGTTGGGGTCATTCCAGAAGTAGAGGGGCATGGGTGGGGCGGGGGCTTCACAGACAAGTTCGCCCATTTGGTCCACTACTGGCTTGCCATTTTCATCGTAGCAGTTCATCTTAAACCCCAGCCCCCACCTCTGTAGCTCACCGGCATACACCGGGAGGGTGGGGTTGCCGATGGCAAAACAACCGTTAATATCAGTACCTCCGGAGATGGAATTGAAGTGCAGGTCTTTCTTGATGGCATTATATACGTATTCAAACCCTTCTGCCGAGAGGACTGACCCGGTCTGTAACATCTCCCGCATTGAGGACAGGTCATAATGCTTGGCCGGCTCCTGCCCCTCGCTGCGACAGTAGTTGATGAAGCTGGCGCTGGTCCCGAAGATGGCTATCCTTTCATCCTGGATCAGCTGCCACATAGCCCCGGAATCGGGATACAGGGGGTTGCCATCATAGAGCACCACGGTGGCCCCGACGCCCAAAGAGCTGATGAGCCAGTTCCACATCATCCAGCTGCACGTGGTAATATAGAAGATCTTATCCTCTCGCTTTAGATCAGTATGAATCATCAGTTCTTTTCTATGGTTAAGCAGAATGCCCCCGGCACTCTGCACCAGGCACTTGGGTTTCCCCGTGGTTCCCGAGGAAAACATGATAAACACGGGGTGGCTGAACGGTAGCTGTTCAAATTGAATCTCGGGTTGCTCTTCGGTGGCGATGAAGTCATCATAGTGCACGGCATGGGGGATGTGGCTGATATCAGCACCGGTTTCAGCATAGCGAACCACCACCACCCTTTCCAGGGAGGGAATGCCGCGGACAATCTCGGCGGCATTGGCTAGTGAGCTGAAGGTTTTTGCCTTATAGAAGTAGCCATCCACGGTGAAGAGTACCTTGGGTTCAATCTGCCCGAAGCGATCGATAACTGCCCCCGGTCCGAGGTCGGTGGCACAGGAGGACCATACTGCCCCGATGCTGGTTGCCGCCAGCATGGCAATGGCCGTCTCCATTAGATTGGGCATGTAAGCAGCTACCCTGTCCCCGGGTTTGACTCCCATATCGCGCAGGGATTTGGCCAGGCGAGCCACCGCATTATACAGCTCGGCATAGGTCATTGTTGCCGATTTCTGGGTCTCACCCTTGAAGATGAAGGCAATATGGTCATCACGGTACCTGAGGAGGTTCTCGGCAAAATTGAGCCGGGCACCCTCAAACCACTTGGCTCCGGGGAACTTGCTTAGGTCGTCAACCACCTGGTCATAGCCGCGCGATGCCTTGATTTGGGTGAATTCCCAAACATCGGCCCAGAGATCGGGTATATTGTCAATTGACCACTGGTATAGCTCATCATAGGAGGTAAGCTTCAGGGCATGTTTTTCATTGACGAAGTTGATGAACTTGGTCATGTTGGTTTGTCTTATTCTTTCCTCAGAAGGTTCCCAGAGTAATTTGCTCATAGTAACGCCGTCCCCTTTCCACAGTATTTTCGGTTAGATCCTCTT
>CAZAYK010000092.1:0-5387 GCA_964489415.1 uncultured Dehalococcoidaceae bacterium
CTGGTCGGCGCCCCCGCCTGTGACCGCAATCCCATGCTGGCGGAATCGCTCAACCTGGGGGCTATCCGCAGTCTGATCAAACTGCGTTCCCCGGAGCAGATCATCATCTTCCCCACAACCAATAGTGGCTATGGCACCAAGAGCGGTGAGATCTACTGCACCGAAGAAACACCCCTAGAGCCCATCTCACTTTACGGGCAGACCAAGGTACAGGCAGAAAAGGAGTTACTAGAAAGCGGTAATGTTATAACCCTACGCATGGCTACCGTATTTGGTGTGTCACCCCGGATGCGGCTTGACCTGCTGGTCAATCACTTCGTCTATGAGGCCGTACACCGCGGTTACATCGTTATTTACGAGAAGCACTTCAAGCGAAACTACATCCACATCCGCGATGTAGCTGACTGTTTTATCTTCTGTTTGCAAAATTTTGAGCGGCTTAAGGATGAACCCTATAATCTAGGCTTGGACGAGGCCAACTACACCAAGGAGGAGCTGGCTAACCTAGTCAAAAAGAGCATCCCCAGCTTTAACGTGATATTCTCCGATATTGGCACCGACCCCGACCGACGCAACTACATCGTCTCCAATGCCAAGTTAAAGGAGCGCGGCTTTGCCGCCCACCGCAGTGTCGAGCAGGGGATTAAGGAGCTGATCAAGGCGTATCAGATGCTGCCCACCTCAGGGATATTCCGTAATGCCTAAGGAGCGAATATTTTGAGAGAGAAGGCTGAGATCCTAAGAGAAATAAAGAAACTCACCAAGGAATACTTCGCCACTGACGAGGCCGAAGGCTTTATCCCCGGGAAGAGCAAGATTCCGCTTAACGTGCCCTCCTATGATTGGGAAGAGGCTTATGAGGCAATTGACTCTATCCTGACCACGTGGGTGACCATGGGGAAGAAGGTCAGCGAGTTCCAGAGGATGTTTGCCCAGTATATCGGCGTCCCCTATGCCATCATGGTCAATTCCGGCTCCAGCGCCAACCTCCTGGCGATGTCTATCCTGACCAACCCCACCCTCACCAACCCGGTCAGGCCGGGGGATGAGGTCATCACCCCGGCGGTGACCTGGGTGACCACCGTCTACCCCATCATCAATGTTGGGGCGGTACCGGTGCTGGTTGATGTTGACCTGGAAACCTTTAACATCAGTGTCGCCGAAATAGAGAAGGCAATTACCCCCAAAACCAGGGCAATCATGCCGGTGCACCTGGTGGGCAACCCCTGTGATATGAAGGGGGTCATGGAGATTGCAAAAAGGCATAACCTCTTTGTCATTGAAGATGCCTGTGAGGCTACCGGCGCCGAGATTGATGGTCAGAAGGTGGGCAGTTTCGGTGACCTGGCTACCTTCAGCTTCTTCTTCAGTCACCACATCACCACCATAGAAGGCGGCATGGTGATGACCCGTAACGAGGAGCTTGCCGAGCTGGCCAAGGCACTGAGGGTATTTGGCTGGATTCGTGACCTGCGGGATAGGGACCGAATCGCCGAGCGGTACCCCGAGATTGACCCGAGGTTCCTCTTCGTCAACACCGGGTATAACCTCAGGCCCACTGAGATTCAGGGTGCCTTTGGCATGCATCAGATCAAGAAACTGGACAGGTTCGTGGAGATACGGCGGGATAATGCCCGGTACTGGACGGAGAAGCTGAGGGAGTTTTCTGATTACCTGCTGCTTTATGATGAGAGGCCGGGAACCAAGCATGTGTGGTTTGGCTATCCCATAACGGTGAGGCCGGAAGCACCGTTCACCAGGCAGGAGCTGGTCACTTTCCTGGAGGGGAAGGGGCTGGAAACAAGGCCCGTCTTCACCGGCAATATTGATGAGCAGCCGGTGATGCAGCTTTTTAATTACCGGAAGGTGGGTGACCTGCCCAATTCCAGGACCATCCAGCGCCAGTCCTTCTTCTTCGCCAACCACCAGGGTATTGGCAGGGAGGAGAGGGAGGCAGTGGTGGACTATTTCCGTGAGTTCATGGCAGGAGTAAAAGGATGAAGCTCGAGGGGAAGACGGTTTGTGTTACTGGGGCTTGCGGTTTTATTGGCAGCCACCTGTGCCGCGCCCTTATTCCACGGTGTGGTAAGGTTATCGCCGTGGATGATTTAAGTGTGGGGCAAAGGGAAAGGCTGGCTGAGATTGCTGACCAAATAGAGATTGTGGTGGTAGATATTAGGGATAGGGAAAATTTGAAGGAGCCAATACAGAGAAGCCAAGTAATCTACGCTCTGGCGGCGATAGCCAACCCCCGGGCCTGCCAGAGGGATTTCAGCCACACCTTTGATGTCAACATTCTGGGTACAGCCAATATCCTGTCACTTTGCTCCCATGTAGATAGGGTAATTTTCCCCTCGTCCATCATGGTGTATGGGGAGCCCAAGTACCTACCCATCGATGACCGGCATCCCATTGACGCCCGTGACCCTTACTCCATAAGCAAGATAATGTGTGAGCACTTACTCAAGGTGTATAACTATTTGAACGGTATCCCGTACACCATTATTCGAAATTGCAATATCTTTGGCCCGGGGCAAGACCGGGACTATCTCATCCCAACCCTGATCCTTGATGGGCTAACCAAGGGGTATATAGAAATCTGGGACCCCCGCGTAATTAGAGATTTCCTGTATATTGACAATGCTGTTGATGCCCTGATCAAGGTGGTCGAATCAGAGGCTACTGTGGGGGAAACCATGAACCTCGGGAGCGGACAGGGGATAGCCGCAGGGGAGCTTGCTGACCTAGTCTGTAAATACCTCCATACCACCTGGGTTGACGTCAAAAAGCCGTCTCCCGTTGCCAGCAAGCTGATCAGCGATATCACCAAGATTAAGGCGCTGACCGGCTGGGAACCAAGAGTAAGCCTGGAAGAAGGCTTGCGCCGGACCATTGAGTACTACAAGTCAGTAACGGCACCTGATTCAGCCGGGAAGGGGAGGTAGCCCGCCACTCCCGGCGCAGTAAAAGGACACAGATTATGAATGAGGAAACCATCTCCATTATCGGGATGGGTAAGCTGGGGCTGGTAACTGCGGCCTGCCTTGCCCACAAGGGTTACCACGTTATCGGCGTTGATATCAAGCCAACCCTGATTGAGGCGATTAACCGGGGCCACAGTCCCCGCTATGAGCCGGGGCTTGACGAGCTGATGGACAGGGTGAAGGGAAGATTTACTGCCACCAGTGACTACGAGTATGCCGTGGCCAATTCCCAAATGGTGTTTATCTTCGTCAGCACACCAAGTGAGGCGGATGGGAGCTTCTCCACCAGGTATGTGGAACAGGTCATCCGGGAGATTGCCCCTCATCTCAGGGGTAGGGATGATTTCCCGCTCATCGTGCTGAGAAGCACCGTGCTCCCTGGCGCCACCCAGAATGTGGTCCAGCCCTTACTGGAGCAGCTTTCCGGGAAGCGGTGCGGGGTGGACTTCGGCTTGTGCTATAACCCGGAGATCCTAGCCTTGGGCAGTGTTATTCACGACTTCCTAAATCCGGACGTGGTTATTATCGGTGAATCAGACCCAACCTCGGGGGAGCTGCTAGCCAAGGTCTACCGGAAAACATGTGACAATAATCCTCCTATAATAAGAACCTCCCTCCACAACGCTGAAATGGCCAAAATATCACTCAATGTCTTCCTTACCCTAAAAATGAGCTTTGCTAATACCCTAGCCGAGATATGTGAGCTAATACCTGGCGGGGATGTAGATGTGATAAGCCAGATATTAGGCTATCACACCGGGATAGGGAGAAGGTTTCTGACCGGTGCCCTTGGCTACGGTGGCCCCTGTTTTCCCCGGGATCCCCCAGCCTTCATCAGCCTGGCGGAGAAGGTCGGCGGTCAGGCGGAACTAGCCCGGGCGGCTAACCAGGTGAACGAATCGCAGAGCGCCCGGGTGATCAGGCTGGTCAAGCAAAAAATGGGGGAGGTAAGCGGTAAAAGCATTGCCATCCTTGGGCTCACCTATAAACCAAACACTGATATTACCCTAGAATCGGACGCAATAAAGATAGCCACTGCCCTGCTCCAAGGAGGAGCCAGGCTAGCCGTCTACGATCCGGCAGGAATGGGAAATGCCCGCCAAGACCTGGGGCAGAACAATATCCGATACGCTAAATCAGCAGTTGATTGTCTTAACGGCGCCGAACTGTGCATTCTGGCCACACCCTGGGATGAGTTTAAAAGCCTGAAACCGGAGGACTTCACCCAAAGCATGAAGGAGCCGAGGCTTCTTGACTGCTGGAGACTGTTGCGAAGACCGGAATTCACGGCCAAGCTGGACTACTTCGCCATAGGGCTAAATCTCAGGCAATGATAGGAGTTCACCCCGGTGCTGACCATATTCTCCATTCCCAAACCATTCCAGGGACATAACGGTATAATTCAGAACAATGCCATCCGTAGCTGGAAGCTGCTTTGCCCCCCGTGTGAGATAATATTGCTGGGCGATGATGAGGGTACGGCTGAGGTCGCTGCCGAGTTGGGGCTACGGCATATACCCAATATAGAGCGTAATGAGTTGGGCACTCCTCTGGTCAGCTCCATATTCAGCACCGGCCAGAAGCTTGCCCGCTATGACATTGTCGGCTATGTCAATGCTGACATCATCCTGCTAAGCGATTTCCTGCCCGCGATTGAGCAAGTCCCCAAGAGGCCATTTCTCCTTGCCGGGCAGCGGTGGGATCTGGATGTGACCGAGCCAATAGATTTTACCCAGCCCGACTGGGAAGCACGCCTGCGCCGCCGGGTGGCGGAGAGTGGCCAGCTTCATGCCAAGACGGGCATTGACTTCCTCATTTTCCCGCGGGGGCTGTTTAGTGACATCCCCCCCTTTGCCATCGGGCGGGGTGGCTGGGATACCTGGCTGGTTTACCGGGCACGCCGGTTGAGTGTCCCCGTGATTGATGCCACCAAAGCCATCACCGCGGTTCACCAAAATCATGACTACTCGCATATTAAGAGGCAGGGTTCCTCTTCAGGCGAGGAGGCTGCTTCTGACCCGAAAGGGCGGGAAAGGCAGCGGAACACTGCCCTCAGAGGCGGCCAGGACTATGGCTTCACCCTGGAGTATGCCACCCACCTCCTTGACCCCGGGGGACTAAAAGCAGCCCTCACCCCGCGGCACCTCTACTTCCGTCTCCGGGCTATCCCGCTACTTTACCCCAGGTGGCACCCCCTCCTCCGGCTATTCAAGGCATTTGAGAAATGTGCCAAGGTATTCCGCAGCCGGTTCCGTGCCTAACCGAGAAGCACCGAGTACTACTACCGGTATATTGCGGCGCCATTGGAGTAGATTCTATTCTTGCCGTCAAACACCTCGGGATACTGGGTCACGGTGCTACTAACGGGGGAGCTATCATATCTCAGGAAAATATAGCCATTAA
>CAZAYK010000093.1:0-5349 GCA_964489415.1 uncultured Dehalococcoidaceae bacterium
CAGTGACTGCTTGAGGAAGAGGGCCATGCCGCCCTCACTTTTCATGGCCAGTCTTCGCAATAGCTCAATATCTTGAGCGCTGTAGAATACTAATAAAAGGACTATCCCCAGTTTGGGATAGCCAGCGCGAATCTTTTCCAGCTCTTCAATGGTTTCAACACAAAGTTTCTTGGTGCTCAGTAAGACGACATCAGGCTTAAGCCTAGCCACGGTGCGGCTTAAACCACCGGCACCCCCCTGCGGGGCAACCTCCAGTAATTCCACGGCGGCAACTGAGGGTAATATTGCTTTATATACCTCCCGGTATAATTCCTGCTCCTCCACCACATAGAGTTTTATCGTCTTTGTGTTTGTCTCATCCATGAGCGCCTCTCTAGTTTTTCAGACACCCGCTTGGAGCGGAACTGGGCAAGGTCTTCACGGTGGCAGCGAGTAATTAATTTTTCTCGGTCACTATTTTTAATTTATCCTCACAAGGTGATTTTAGCGGGAAAGTATAAAGATACAGATAAAGAATCATAAACATTCCATTAAAATCTTGTTAAAGTTCTGTAACTTCTCCCACTGAATTCACCATTATGTCCCCCAATTAATTAATCGTGGATTTTTCCTGTGGCTTTGACATATGGCGAATTCACGCCTAGATTTTGCCACCTCACCGGGCAGATTACAATAGGTGCTGCCCCTCAATTTGCTCAGGTAATCCCCTGACTTTAGTGCTGGGGAACCCCCCAAGAAATATTGGACACAATTACTCAACAAGTTTGGGGATGGTCTGGTGGTCGCCCAATACGGTCAGGGTTAGATTAGAAACGTTCATTTTATCTAATGGAGGGAGCAGTGATGCATGTATTAGCTCGTCGGCTGAACGAGGACCAGCAGGGCATCACCGGGCTGGAGACGGCCATTATCCTCATCGCTTTCGTTATCGTGGCTTCAGTGTTTGCCTATGTGGTTCTCTCGGCAGGGTTGTTTTCTGCACAGAAGGCAAAAGAGGCGGTCTACGCCGGAATGGAGGAAACCCGGAGCACTATTGAGCTGAAGGGTGATGTCATCGCCAAGATGGAGAATGGCCGGGTGACCGCGGTTTACTTTACCGTGGGGGGCCGCCCGGGGAATGAGCCGGTAGATTTTACTGATACCTCGGCAGGGAATAATAAGGTGATTATCTCCTTCGCGGACCAAAACCAGCGAATTTCTTCAGTGAACTGGACAATGCAGAAGCTGAATAGCGGTAATGATGACAATCTCTTGGACGCTAATGAATTATTCCTGATCACAGTGGACCTATCCAATACCGATAATGTCGGGCCGTACAGCACCTTTACCCTAGAAGTAAAGCCTCCTGTGGGGGCGGTGCTCCCCATTGAGCGGACTGTTCCCGCCAGGGTAAGTCAGTACGTGAACCTGTACTGACGGGGATCACTTAAACCGGCAGGCCCTGGCTTATTAAGGCAACAAACTGGTAAGGAGGTGATGCCTAGGAGTAAGCAGGTTAGTAATTTAGGACAGCTGTTTCATTGGAAAACTTGTAAGGAGGAGGATGAATGCTGAACAGAGTTTTTCGGCGAGCTAGGAAAGGTGAGAAAGGGATTACCGGGCTGGAGACGGCCATCATCCTGATTGCCTTTGTGGTAGTGGCTGCGGTGTTTGCCTACACAGCGCTATCGGCGGGTCTGTTCTCGACCCAGAAGAGCCAGGAGGCGGTCTATTCTGGTTTGAAGGAGGCGCAGGCAACCCTTGAGCTGAGGGGTGGTGTCATTGCCACCGCCAATAGTACCGGGTCTAGCGGCACCATAAAGCAGCTAACCTTTACCGTATCCAATGCTCTTGGTGGTGAGCCGATTGACTTCACCGCGCCGACGGCGGATAACGCCACCGGGCTGGCGGCCAGCGGCAGCAACAATGTGGTGGTAATATCCTACATTGATCAGGACCAGCGGGTTGATGACCTTTACTGGACCGTTACCAAGCTGGGGAAGGCTGACTCTGACGATCTGCTGGAGTCCAACGAGAAGTTCCAGATAACCATCGGAGCTTCCACCACTGGTTCCGGTGCTGGTAACCTCATTGATGCCCTCACCACTGACCTGGGTCCGAACAAGGAATTCACCATTGAGGTAAAGACGCCGATTGGTGCTGTGCTGAACATTGAGCGCACCACACCAGCCTATATTGACAGTGTCATGAACCTGCACTAAGACACCACATGTTATCCCTAGCTGGGGAAGGGCAGGAGACATTGTCCACGAGACAACGCACAAGGAGGTAGAATGCTAACCAAGATAAGGAGTGAGAAAGGGATTACCGGGCTGGAGACGGCCATCATCCTGATTGCCTTTGTGGTAGTGGCTGCGGTGTTTGCCTACACAGCGCTATCGGCGGGTCTGTTCTCGACCCAGAAGAGCCAGGAGGCGGTCTATTCTGGTTTGAAGGAGGCGCAGGCAACCCTTGAGCTGAGGGGTGGTGTCATTGCCACCGCCAATAGTACCGGGTCTAGCGGCACCATAAAGCAGCTAACCTTTACCGTATCCAATGCTCTTGGTGGTGAGCCGATTGACTTCACCGCGCCGACGGCGGATAACGCCACCGGGCTGGCGGCCAGCGGCAGCAACAATGTGGTGGTAATATCCTACATTGATCAGGACCAGCGGGTTGATGACCTTTACTGGACCGTTACCAAGCTGGGGAAGGCTGACTCTGACGATCTGCTGGAGTCCAACGAGAAGTTCCAGATAACCATCGGAGCTTCCACCACTGGTTCCGGTGCTGGTAACCTCATTGATGCCCTCACCACTGACCTGGGTCCGAACAAGGAATTCACCATTGAGGTAAAGACGCCGATTGGTGCTGTGCTGAACATTGAGCGCACCACACCAGCCTATATTGACAGTGTCATAAACCTGCACTAGTTCACGCTTACTGTGGGGGTGGGGGCAGCCGGCTACTACCCCCCACCCCCACCGGTAAGGTGATAGGAAATCACCCGCTGTCAGATGCTGTGGGAGATGAGGATGGTCATTATTAGGGTTGATGATTGCTGTGAAGGGATAATGGAGGTCTTTTGTGGACAAGGCCGTAACTACAGCTCTACTTATCATAGCGGGAGTAGTCTGTATGATATTTGTCTTCAACAGTGTCTTTCCAATGGTAAACCGATCCAGCCAGGCTCTGGTGAGCATGGCTGATACCATAGATGAGAGGATGAAGAGCCGGATAAGTATCGTACACGCTGCCAATTCATCCGACCGTAAAACTGTATATCTATGGGTAAAGAATGTAGGCAGTTCGCGAATCGTTAATATTGACCAGAGCGACCTGTTTTTTGGTCAGGAGGACGATTTTTCCCGCATTCCCTACGTGGATGATGCCGGTGGCAGTTATCCCCGCTGGGAATACACCATTGAGAATGATACCGAGTGGCTGAGTAGCGCCACGGTGAAGATTACTATTACCTATGATACTGACCCCGGTGCCGGGACCTATTATGCCAAGTTCATTATACCCAACGGCATATCTGATGAGTATTACTTCAGCATGTAACGGAGAAAACTATGGAGACGGCTATTGTCTCTTTAATTTGTATAGCGTTAATCATCTTTGGGGGGATGACCATGTCCCAGGGCTTTCTCACCTCGGTGGATGCTACCACCGCAGGGCTGGAGGAGGTGAGCAGTATCAGTGGGGAGATCATGAGGACGGAGCTCTCCGCGCAGGATGCCCACTGGCGGGATAGGGAGCATATGCTGGAGGTCACCCTGAGGAACACCGGGCAGACCAAGGTAGCTGAGTTCAGCAAGTGGGATGTCATTGTCCAGTATTATGATGATGGCGGGGGCTACCATGTGGTCTGGCTGCCGTATACGGCGAGCAACCCCCCGGGGGTTCATGAGTGGACGGTAAAGGGCATTTACCTGGACGGAGAGCCAGAGGCCTTTGAGCCTAATATAGTCAACCCGGGAGAGGATGTGACCATTCAGACCCAGCTGTTGTCTCTCCACCGGAATTATACCAACTTGATAGTTATCTCCACGCCTAACGGGGTTCCTGCCGAGACAACCTTCACTCGCTGAGGAAGGCCGTTGGCTTATGGTATCTCTTTAGAGAAGGGCGAGAAAGTAAACCATGCTGGGGAAGCTAAGGCAAAAGCAAAATAAAAATGGCAAGAAAGGGGGCAGGACAGGGAAGGGCTATATCAGCTTTGACCTGCTCTATCAGCTCTCTTATATGGCGGTGATTGCTGCTGGCGGTGTGCCGCGCAGTCAGATATTCGAACGGGCTGCCCAGCTTCCCTGTTCGGCAGCGGAGTACTTTAAGCGGATAGAACTCGCCTCCAAGAAGTTAAAGTATGATTATGCCCGAGCCTGCCGGATTGTGGGTGAGGCGGCTGAGGAAGAGGAGGTCAAGGGGTTGCTGCTTCGTTTCTCCAGCTCGCTCATCTCGGGCGAACCCGAAGCCGATTTTCTCGCCAGGGAGGCGGAGGCACTGGCGGAAAACTATGATAACGAGTACGGCAGAAAGCTGGAAGTGATGAAAATGTGGAGTGATGCCTATGTGTCTCTCATCCTGTCGGCAGTGCTGGTGATTATCATCGGCATTGTCTCCACAATGATATGGAAGATAGAGACCCCCATCATTATGGGGATGGCGTTTCTGTCAATGGCGACCACTGCTCTTGGTGTCTGGTTGATCTTTATTGTCTCGCCGCGGGAGGTGGTCGTACTGCGCTGGGCTGGCTCCCCGGAGCAGAAGCTAGCCCGCAAGCTGCTCAGGCTGGCAGTGCCCCTTGCTGTGGCGGCCAGTGCCGTTCTCATGATAGCCGGGGCCAATATGGGGATGGTGCTACTGGTGGTCGCCGTCCTGGTTTTCCCCGTGGGCTTTATCATAACCCGGGATGATCGGAATGTAAGCCAACGGGATGCCGAGGTGGGCACCTTTCTGCGGTCGCTGGGTGGGGTTTGTGCCGCCCTGGGAACCACGGTGGGCGCTGCCCTGGACCGGCTTGACCTTGACTCGATAAATAACCTGCGCAAGGCGGTTAGCCGGTTGCGGACCAGGTTGGTGGCGGGTATCCGGTCCCGGCTGTGCTGGTCAAAATTCATTGACGAGACGGGGAGTGAGTTGGCTAACCGGAGTGTGGGCATGTTCTATGATGCCATAGATATGGGTGGGGCAGCGGGGCAGGCCGGATACCAGGCATCACTCTTTGCCAATAGGATTGCCCGGCTCCGCGCCCGACGCAAGACAGTAGCCGGTCCCTTCCGCTGGCTCTGTCTGGCGATGCATGCCTCGGTAGTGGTGCTGCTGGTGTTCATTACCGAGGTGATTATGGCCTTTGCTGACATGGTG
>CAZAYK010000094.1:0-5297 GCA_964489415.1 uncultured Dehalococcoidaceae bacterium
TGACGAGATTCATACTGTGGTTGGGGCCGGGGCTGCTGAGGGGGCGGTTGATGCTGCCAATATCCTCAAGCCATCGCTGGCCCGGGGGGAACTGCAGTGCATTGGCGCCACCACCCTGGATGATTACCGTAAATATGTGGAGCGGGATGCTGCTTTAGAGCGCCGCTTCCAGCCAGTTCTGGTGGAGGAGCCTTCGGTAGATGAGACCCTGGAGATTCTCCGCGGGATTAAGCATCGTTATGAGGAGCATCACCGCCTGAAAATAAGTGATGATGCCTTGGTTGCCGCTGCCAAACTGGCAGCCCGATATATCCCTGACCGTTTTCTGCCTGACAAGGCGATAGACCTAATCGATGAGGCTGCCTCTCGGGTGAGGATTAAGCACCGCACCATGCCCATCAGCTTGAAGGAAGCCAAGCAGCTGGTGGAGAGTGTGCGCCGGGATAAAGATGCTGCCCTCGCCGCCCAGCAGTATGATTATGCCGCCGAAAAGCGTGAGCAGGAGCTTCAGCTTGAGGAAAAGATTAGGAAACTGGAAGAGGAGTGGCGCTCAGAGCAGCAGAGTGAGGAGGTGGAGGTAACTGCGGAAAACATTGCTGAAGTGGTCAGCATGTGGACCGGGGTGCCGGTGGCACAATTGGCTGAGGATGAAACCAGCCATCTGCTCAACATGGAAGAGGCACTGCACAAGCGGATTGTCGGTCAGGATGAGGCGATTGTTACCGTTGCCAAGGCAATCCGGCGCGCCCGAGCCGGGCTTAAAGACCCGAGGCGCCCCATTGGTATCTTTATCTTCCTCGGTCCTACCGGTGTGGGCAAGACCGAGCTGGTCCGGGCTCTTGCCGAGTTTATGTTTGGTAGCGAGGATGCCCTCATCCGGCTTGACATGTCCGAGTTTATGGAGAAGTTTGCCGTATCCCGGCTGGTGGGGGCACCACCGGGGTATGTTGGCTATGAGGAAGGGGGGCAGTTAACCGAGGCAGTGCGGCGCAAGTCATACTGCTGCATCCTGCTGGATGAGATTGAAAAGGCCCACCCTGATGTCTTTAACCTGCTTCTCCAGATATTTGATGATGGCCATCTGACTGATGCTAAGGGCCGCCGGGTTGATTTCCGCAATAGCATCATTGTCATGACCAGCAACATCGGCGCCGAGCTCATCCGCAAGGGCACTACCCTTGGTTTTACTTCTCGTAGTGATGAAGCCAAGGCCCGGGAGCAGTCCTACGAGAGGATGAAGGATAACCTGCTTAATGAATTGAAGAAGACATTTCGCCCCGAGTTTCTCAACCGGATTGATGCCACTGTGGTCTTCCATTCCCTGACCAAGGAGCAGATACGTCAGATAGTTGATTTGATGCTGAGTACGGTGAGCCAGCAGTTGGCCGAGAAGGGTCTCAAACTAGAGGTAACCGATGCTGCTAAGGACTTTCTCGGTAAGAAGGGTTATGATGAGGTCTTCGGGGCGCGGCCACTGCGCCGGGTGATTCAGAGTATGGTTGAGGACAAGCTCTCCGAGGACTTACTGCGGGGTAAGTTCCGTTCTGGGGATACTATTGTTGTTGACCTGGAGGGGGATGAGATTGTGGTGCGCCCCACTGCTGTGGGTGCCCTGATGGGAGATGACAAATAATCGGCGATAAGTTATAATAGACCGGTTTTTTGAGTAGAAGGGCGATGGAGACTGGGAGCAGGTTGATCCACCGCCCTTTTCATTAGCCGAGACGGATAAAGGCAGGCTGACAAGATGGGAGTGGATTGGGGTTTTGCCGGACAGGTGGGTGGCATTGGCTTCGGTATGGTCTTTGCCTTGCTGATTGTGCTGGCATTGGTTGTCTGGCTAACCGGGGTGGTGGTTAATCGTATCGGTGGTGGTAAAGACAAGGCTGATAACGCTAAGGAAGGAACGTAGTGTGGCCTCGGAGACGGTAGAAATCCCGATAACCGGTAAGATAGTTAGTGTCCATGTCAAGGAGGGGGATGAGGTCAGGGAGGGGGATGTCCTCTGCATACTGGAGTCAATGAAGATGGAGAACCCGATATTGGCTCCGGTAAGCGGCAGTATCACCAAGGTGGGGGTGAGCGTAGAGCAGGTGGTCAAGCCGGGTGATATTGTGGCTATCATTGAGTTCTAGGCGGGTGGTTGCCAATGTTCGGCTTTTTTGAGACCGGTTTCCAATTTTTTTATTGGGGCAACCTGGTGATGCTCCTCATTGGTGCCGGTCTCATCTATCTGGGGGTTGCCCGGAAGATGGAGCCCCTGCTGCTGGTGCCGATTGGCTTTGGCATCATGCTGGTCAATCTCCCCCTGGGCGGCTTAATGGACTATGAGTTGCCGCTGACCAACAGTGCCGATACCCCCGCCAGGGTGGTCAGTATTGAGGTGGATGAAAGCAGCCGGATTGGGGAGGGTGACGTTATCCTCAGGCTGGATTCCGGTGATGTGCTGGCGCCGGTTCACGGGAGGCTGAAGGAAGTGGTGGTGGCCCCGGGGGAGGAGGTTGCCCCGGGTGAGGTGATGGCGGTAATGATTACTACTGCCCAGACCCCGCTGCCGGCAACCCCGGTGGGTTTGCTGTCGCGAATATTTCAGTATGGCGTCATGTGGCAGATAATCCCGCCCCTCATGTTTCTCTGCCTGGGGGCGCTGACCGACTTTGGTCCGATGATTGCCGATCCGAAAACACTGCTGCTGGGTGGGGCAGCACAATTTGGTGTCTATCTTGCCTTCTTTGCTGCCCTGGGTAGCGGTATGTTTAACCTGCCCGAGGCGGCGTCGCTTGGTATCATCGGTGGTGCCGAGGGCCCCACCACCATCTATGTTACCTCCGTGCTGGCTCCCCACCTCATCGGGGCGACGGCAGTGGCCTGCTATTCCTATATGGCATTAGTGCCCATTATCCAGCCCCCGATCATCAAGCTGCTCACCACCAAGAAGGAAAGGGCCATCTACATGAAGCCCCAGCTGCGTGAGGTGTCCCCCCGGGAAAAGATAATCTTCCCCATAATGGCGGCAGTGATTGTCATCCTCTTTGTTCCCATGGCGGCACCACTGATGGGGATGTTCATGGTGGGTAACCTGTTTGCCGTATCCGGGGTTACCGAACGGCTGAGCAAGACCGCCTCAACGGCGTTAATTGATGTGCTCACCATATTCCTGACCCTGGCGATTGGCGCCACCATGACTGCGGAGAATTTCTTCCTCCCCAAGACGTTGATGGTTCTGGTGCTGGGGATAGTTGCCTTTGCCACGGCTACCGCTGCCGGTGTCCTCATGGCGAAGTTATTAAATCTCTTTTGTAAGGAAAAGATTAATCCCATGATCGGTGCTGCTGGTGTCTCGGCGGTGCCCATGGCAGCCCGGGTGGTGCAGGTAATGGGGCAGAAGGAGAACCCGCGGAACTTCCTGTTAATGCATGCCATGGGCCCTAATGTGGCCGGGGCTATCGGGGCGGCCATTGCCGGTGGTGTTTTCTTGGGCATGCTGAGCTAAACACCCCGCCTTTGGTGTGAACTCTGCCCTTTCCCCCTTGCCTTATCGGGCAAAATCAGGTAAAGTCAACCTGTGACTAGGTTGGATAAATCTCCCGGCAAGACTATCTTTGTCTGTCAGCAGTGTGGCAAGGAGAGCCTGAAGTGGCTGGGGCGCTGCCCGGAGTGCCACCAGTGGAACACCTTTGTCGAAACCGTGGTGACGGCTCCGGCGGCCCCATCTCGCCCCATTCCCCTGGGTTCCCCGCCTCAGGAGCTTTCCCAAGTGGCGGTGGGGGCGGCTGACCGTTGGCCCCTGCCCCAGGATGAATTCAACCGGGTGCTGGGTGGGGGTCTGGTCTCGGGTTCCCTGGTGCTCATCAGTGGCGAGCCGGGTATTGGCAAGTCCACCCTGTTACTTCAGGTCTCGGCTCTGGTGGCGCAGGGTAAGGGCAGGGTGGTCTATATTTCCGGAGAGGAGACGGTTCATCAGATTAAGCTCCGTTCCCAGCGTCTGGGAATAGCGGGGGAGGGGCTTTACCTGATGGCGGAGACTGACCTTGATGTAATTCTGAGCCAGTTGGAGGGGATGTCACCGGGCCTGGTGGTGGTCGATTCCATTCAAACGGTTTACCTCCCGGAGCTGGGGGCTGCCCCGGGCAGCATAAGCCAGGTGCGGGAGTGTGCCCTGAGGCTGATGCACTGGGCAAAGCTCAGCGCCGTGCCTGTTTTTATCACGGGGCATGTGACCAAGGAGGGGGCTGTTGCCGGGCCTCGGGTCCTGGAGCATATTGTTGATGTGGTGCTTTACCTTGAGGGAGAGCCGTTCAGCGCCTACCGGCTGCTGCGCAGCGTGAAGAACCGCTTTGGCTCGACCAATGAGGTGGGTGTTTTTGAGATGAAGGAGCAGGGGCTGGTTGAGGTGCCCAATCCGTCACAGGCATTTCTATCACAGCGGGGGGGTGAGGCGGTTGGCTCGGTGGTGGTGCCTACTATTGAGGGGAGCCGGCCGTTGCTGGTGGAAATACAGGCCCTGACCAACCCCACCAGCTTCGGCCTGCCCCGGCGTACGGCTAACGGTGTTGACTTTAACCGCTTGCTGCTGATTACTGCCGTGCTGACCAAGCGGGTTGGCCTGAAGCTGGGTAACCAGGACATCATGGTCAATGTTACCGGGGGCCTCCGGGTTGGTGAGCCAGCCGCCGATTTGGGCATTGCCTTGGCCATTACCTCCAGTTTCCGTGACCTGGGGGTTGACCCCGCGCTGGTGGCGGTGGGGGAGGTGGGGTTGAGTGGTGAATTGCGCGCCGTCTCCCAGCTGGAGAGGCGGGTAGCCGAAGCCGCCCGTCTGGGCTTCAAACGGTGCCTGGTTCCCCGGGGTGGGGCTAGGGTTTCCGCAGGTAAGGAGATTGAGCTTATCCCTGCCGGTAGCTTAAGAGAGGCAGTAGCAATGGGACTGGCCAGGAAGAAGGTAAATCGCGGGGAGGGTGAGATTTGAGGTGAAGGGTAGTCAGCAGAAGGTGGGCGCGGTGATTGTGGCCGCGGGGAAGAGCCGGCGGATGGGGGGCGTGGACAAGCTAATGGCCCGGCTCGGTGGTGAGCCCCTTTTAGTTCATGCCACCCGTCCCTTTCAGCAATGCCACCTCGTTGACCAGATAGTGGTGGTGGTCAGTGATGAGGCCGAGGAGCGCTGCCGGCATCTGGTCACCGGCAGGGAATGGTCCAAGGTCAGTGATATCTGCCTCGGTGGCCGGCGGCGCCAGGATTCGGTAGCGGCGGGGCTGGGGCGGCTTAGGCAGTGCCACTGGGTAATCATCCATGATGGT
>CAZAYK010000095.1:0-5240 GCA_964489415.1 uncultured Dehalococcoidaceae bacterium
GCACCTTTACCAGTTTCCATCCAGCCCGGTGCAGAAGCTTGTTGACTTTGGCTTTGGCTGGGTGAGGGTGGTGGCGGTGGTGAGCCAGGAACTTGCCGTGAAGGATGCCGCCGGTTTGCGCCGGCTCAGTAGCGAGGGCTCGGTGCCGCTCAGAATTGCTTCAGAATATGTCCATATTGCCGATAAATATGCCCGGGACAATCACCTGGGGCGTTACCGGATAATCCCCACCTGGGGAGCAACTGAGGCTTTTCTGCCCGAGGATGCTGACCTGCTCATTGAGAATACCGAGACCGGACGCACCATAGCCCGGCATAACCTCAGGATAATTGATACCATCTTTGAATCCACGGCCTGCCTGATCGGCAGGAGGGATAATATATCCCGTGCCGCCAAGAGGAGGCAGATAGAGGCTATCGTTGCCCGGCTGCGGACGGCGGCCAAAGGAGGGTCAAACTGAGAGTCATTGAAGGTTTTGCGTCAGCGAGGTCAGTATTATCCCGGCAAATCACCGCCGATTCCTATCCGGTGTCACCAGCGCTGAAACAGGGGTTGACGGAGCTATTTGGCACTGATGACCCGGAAGAGGCAGTACGGCAGATTGTCACTGAGGTGAGGCAGCGGGGAGATGCTGCCCTTAGGGAGCTGACCGCGAGGATTGATGGTGCCCAGATTACCTCACTGGAAGTGACTAGAAAAGAGATAAGCCGTGCTTACCAGCAGGTGGACGGGGGGCTTATCAGTGCCCTCAAGCTGGCCGCGGAGCGGATAGGCTCTTTTCATCTCGCCCAGAAGGAGTGTATCTGGCATGAGGTGGACAGAGAGGGTTTGGCTCAGTTAATCCGCCCGCTACAGCGGGTTGGCGTCTATGTTCCCGGGGGTACAGCTCCTTACCCGTCGAGCTTGCTGATGACAGCGATACCGGCCCGGGTTGCCGGTGTCAGCGAGATTATCCTGGTGACCCCCCCGAAACAAGGTGGGGTAATCCCGCCGGTGATATTGGTAGCGGCCGATATTGCCGGGGTTGACCGTATCTTCTCAGTGGGGGGTGCCCAGGCAGTGGCTGCTTTAGCCTATGGCACCGAGACCATCCCCAGGGTGGACAAGATCTGTGGCCCGGGGAATATCCTGGTTAATCTGGCCAAGAAGCTGGTCTGCGGGGTGGTTGGCATTGACGGCCTGCGGGGGCCCAGCGAGGTGCTGATTATCGCTGATGAATCGGCCAGTGCCGAATATTGTGCTGCTGACCTGCTCGCCCAGGCGGAGCATGACGTTTTAGCCTCATCAATTCTGGTAACCACCTCACGGCACTTTGCCGATGAGGTGAACCGTGAGGTGGACCGGCAGGTGGGGGGCCTGTCGCGGCGGCAGATAGTTAACCAGTCCCTGGCAAACGGGGTGATCGCCGTGGTGGCGAGCATGGCTGAGGCGATAGAACTGGCTAATCTCTATGCCCCCGAACACCTCCTCCTCATGGTGGAGAACGGGGCATCCTATATTGATAACATCACCAATGCCGGCTGTATCATAATTGGCAGCAAGGCCACCGTGGTCCTGGGGGATTATGTTGAGGGGCCGAGTCATGCGTTACCCACCGGGGGAACAGCCCGGTTCAGCTCACCGCTGAGTGTGGCTGATTTTATCAAATTTATCAATGTGGTTACTGTGGGGGAGGATAGTTTGGCAAATCTGGGCCCGGCGGCCGCCACTATCGCCCGCGCCGAGGGGCTTGATGCCCATAGCCGCGCCGTGCAGCGGCGGCTCAAGGCGGATTAAGCCTTGGTCATCTTCGCCCTGGCTGTCCTCATCCCCGATTGCTCGGGGGCGTAAAAGCGTGCTAAAATGCGTCGTTGCTAGAGCTGAGGAGGGTGATTAGTGGTAGCTGATGATTCCCTGAGGGTCGAGGGGTTAATCAGGCCGGAGCTGGTGGCTCTCGGCGGTTATTCGGCGCATAAGCCTCCTGATGCCCTGGGCGGGGGGATTTCTCCGCAGAGGGTTATCAAGCTTGATGCCAATGAGAACCCCTACGGCTGTTCGCCACGGGTGCTGCGGGCGCTGGCTGAGTATAGCCAATGGCACACCTACCCCGATGCCGGGCAGACCAGGCTACGGCAGCAGTTAGCCGAGTATGTTGGTGTTGATGCTGACCAGATTGTCGCCGCTACCGGCAGCGGCGAATTGCTCGATGATATTCTGTGCCTCTTCCTGAAACCGGGCGATGAGGTGATTAACTGTGTGCCCACCTTTGACCTGTACCGCCTGCGGACACTGATAAATGGCGGTAAGCTGGTCACTATACCGCGGGGTGATGATTTTGCCGTTGATGTTGCTGCGGTAAAAGCCGCAATAACCCCGAAGACCAAGATGATAATCCTGGCCAACCCGAATAACCCCACGGGGAATGCCATCCCGCAAAGGGATATCCTTAGCTTAGCCGATAGCGGGGTGCCATTGCTGATTGATGAAGCCTACTATGAGTTTTGCGGGGAGACAGTGGTGCCTCTGGTGGGCCGGTATAGGAATTTAATGGTGCTGCGCACCTTCAGCAAGTGGGCGGGGCTGGCGGGCTTGAGGGTGGGCTATGGTGTCTTCCCCCGGGAGATTGCCGGTTACCTCATGAAGATCAAGCTGCCGTATAATGTCAATGTGGCTGCCCAGGTGGCGGTGGCGGAGTCCCTGAAGGATAGAGACTATTTAATGGAGAGGGTAAAGACGATCGTTGCCGAAAGAGACCGGTTGTTTACCCAGTTAGCCAAGCTGGGTTGGTTACGGCCCTTCCCGTCTCAGGCTAATTTTATTTTTTGCTCGGTGGTGAAGGGCAGTGCCCGCCAACTGCACCAGAAGTTGGAGAAGATGGGGATACTGGTTCGCTATTTTGATCAGCCGTTTCTGTCAAATGGCATCCGGATTAGTGTGGGCAAACCGGAGCATACCGATGCCTTGATTAGGGTACTCCAGGGATTGGAGGGAGAAATAAATGGCTAACCGAGTGGCAATGGTGAAGCGGAAGACTAGGGAAACGGATATTATCCTCGAGCTTAATGTTGATGGCCGCGGGAAATGGGAGATAAGTACCGGCATTAACATGCTTGACCATCTATTGTCTCATGTGGCGCAACACGGTTTATTTGACATAAGATTGGCAGCTAAGGGGGATGACCCGCATCACCTGGCCGAGGATGTGGCTATCTGCTTGGGTCAAGCCCTGGGCCAGGCGCTGGGGGAGAAGCGGGGCATTGTCCGCATGGGGGATGCCGCGGTGCCGATGGATGATGCTCTGGCCCTGGTGGCGGTGGATATTAGCGGGCGGGGGTATGCCGTTCTTGACCTGCCCTTTGCCGAGAATGATATGTTCGGCTTCCCCACTGACCTTGTCCGCCACTTCCTGGAATCCCTTGCCCGGGAGGCGAAGGTTAATCTCCATGTTAAGATTGCTTATGGCAGCAATGACCACCACAAGGCAGAAGCCGTATTTAAGGCCCTGGGCCGGGCGTTGGCTATGGCCACCAGGATTGAGGAGCGGATTAGTGGTGAATTTCCCAGCACCAAGGACTTGCTGTAGGGATTAATGGTGGCAGCCCCGGAGATAAAGGCTCTAGGTGTGAGGTAGCTTCCTGCCGGTTAGCCTTTCGTAGCCCTGTACGTATCTCCTCGTGGTAGCTTCAACAACCTCTAGGGGCAGCAGGGGAGCCGGTGGCTCTTTATTCCAGCCTGAGGCGACCAGCCAGTCACGAACGGGCTGCTTGTCATAGCTGGGTTGAGGTTGGCCCACTTGATACAGGTCAGCATCCCAGAGCCGGGATGAGTCAGGGGTGAGTAGTTCGTCAATGAGGATAAGCCTGTCCTCATCAATCCCGAACTCAAACTTGGTATCGGCAATGATGATACCCCTGTCGCGGGCGTAGTCCCGGGCAAAGTTGTAAATAGCCAGGCTCTTCTCTTCGATTTCCTCGGCGAGGCGTTTGCCGATCATCTTGGTTACTTCGGCCATGGTAAGCGGCTGGTCATGCCCGGTGTCTGACTTCGTGGTGGGCGTGAATAGAGGCCGGGGTAATTTCTGGCTTTCTTTAAGGCCTTTGGGTAGTGGCATCCCGGCGACAGTGCCGTGCTCCCGATACTCTGCCCAGGCTGAGCCAGCAAGATAGCCGCGCACCACGCATTCAATGGGGATGCGTTTTGCCTTCTTAACGATCATGGAGCGTCCGATGAGATAGGGCGGGCAGGTGAAGCGGCTCTCTGTGGGAAGATAGAAATCAAGGCAATGGGTATCGTCCACGGGTTCGAGCAGGTGGTTGGGGATTAAATCTGAAGTGCGGCGGAACCAGAAGATGGAAATCTGGTTAAGCACCAGCCCCTTGGCGGGAATACCCGTGGGGAGAACCACATCAAAGGCGGAGATGCGGTCAGTGGCGACGATGAGTAGCTGATTACCCAGGTCATAGGTATCACGCACCTTACCCCGGTAAAATAGCGGTAGCGACAGGTTGGTTTCCAGTAACACTTCGGAGTCAAGATTAGCCATCAATCTTCACCTTATTATAAATTATTGTTAGCTGGCTATTGCCCCGGCACTTATAGCGCTCTTGGTGATAGTTCGGATGCCTCTGCTGCCCGGCCCTGCCATTGTACCCGGGTCAGCCCCAGCCGTTCAAAGATTTCATCTACATAGCGCAGGTAATACTGGTAGTCAAAGATTGGCTCCAGCTCATCCTCGGGGAGTATCGCCATAACCTCGGGGTCAGCCTTTAGTAATTTGAGGAAGTCTTTATTACCCTGCCATGATTTCATCGCATTTCGTTGCACCAGCTCATAGGCCCGTTGCCGGCTTACTCCCTTGTTGATGAGGGTAAGCATTACCCGCTGTGAGAAGACCAGCCCCTTGGTAATCTCAATATTCTTTCTCATCTTCTTGGGGTAAACCTGAAGCCCCTTGATTACTGAGGTGAACAGAGCCAGCGAGTAGTCCGCCACCAGGCAGGAATCAGGGATGATGATGCGCTCTGTGGAGGAATGGCTGATATCGCGCTCGTGCCACAGGGCAATGTTCTCCATTGCGGTCAGGGCATAGCCCCGTACCAGGCGGGCGAGGCCACAGATCCGCTCGCAGAGTTCCGGATTTCTCTTGTGGGGCATGGCGGAGGAGCCCGTCTGGTTGGCGCCGAAGGGCTCTTCTACCTCCCTGACCTCGGTTCTCTGCAGCGCCCTGATTTCGGTGGCAAACTTCTCCAGTGAGCTGGCAA
>CAZAYK010000096.1:0-5209 GCA_964489415.1 uncultured Dehalococcoidaceae bacterium
TGCGGCTGACCATGGCTAACTTCCGCGTTGACCTCAATATCATCTGGCGCATCATCAGGATTGGCATTCCCGCCTCGGTGATGACCATGCAACGAGGCTTTGGCCAGCTCGTCCTGATGTCATTTATGATTCCCTATGGCACGGTGGCGGTAGCTGCCCATACCCTCTGGCAGCGGGTGGAGATGATATTGATTATGCTCAACATGGGGCTAGGATTGGGTGCCGGCGTGCTGGCCGGGCAAAACCTGGGGGCCGGCAATCCCCAACGCGCCGAGCGGAGTGGCTGGCTGGCGCTGGGTATCGCCGAGGGGGCCATGATCCTCTGTTCCCTGGCAATACTGCTGTGGGCGGAGAAGATAGCAAGCATCTTCAACAATGAGCCCGTCCTGGTACAGATTGCCAGCAGCTTCCTCAGGATAGCCGCCACGGGTTACCTGGTAGTGGCCTTTGTTGTTGTCCTGATGAACTGCATCTCCGGTGCCGGCGACACAATACCACCCATGCTCTTCGAGCTGGGGCAAATGTGGTTAGTCATGGTACCGCTGGCCGCCTTCCTGCCCGGAGCTTTTGACCTAGGCATGTACGGGGTGCGCTGGGCAATAGTCGCTGGCATGTTTGCCGGGGCAATCGCCTATATTACCTACTTCCGGCTGGGGAGATGGAAACGAAAGAAGGTATAGATGAGCCGGGCGCCAGCAAACAACTGCTTACCAAGAATCATACACCTACTACCATTGTCCACTGAAAGGCGGTGGAAAGCCGGCACCATTTCCCCGCCGGTGAACACATTAATTGTGATCTTCTTAACAAATTTAACATTATATTAACATTGGTGTTTTACCATATAAATTAAATTTGCTACCCCTCCATCCTAGCTAACCAAATTGACACTACCTAGCCGATGATTTAATATGAGCTGATGAATCGGAAATGATTGATAACCTTCTAAAGCAGTATGCCCAGGCAGAAAAAAGCCGGCTGGCCTATCTGAGGCGCCGGAGGATAATCGCCATCGTTGTCAGCTGTCTCATCTTCCTGCTTGGTTTACTTCTCGGTCTCTATCACTACACTGATATAATATGCGGACCCCCGGGGGCATTAACCTCGGCATCCCAGGCCGGGGAATGGGCCATGTTCCACCACGATCCAGCTCACACCGGGAGCACCGCACCCGGCATCCCCCCCCAGGGCAAAATAAAATCGGTCTTTGCCACCGGTGGCGCAATCCACTCATCACCAGCCGTAGCCAATGGCATCGTCTACTTCGGCTCCCGGGATGGCTATCTCTACGCCCTAGACGCCCAAACCGGTGACAAACTCTGGCAATTTGAGACAGGCAGCTGGATAGATTCCTCCCCGGCAGTAGCCAATGGTGTGGTCTACTTCGGCTCAAATGATGCCAAGCTCTACGCCCTAGACGCCCAAACCGGTGACAAACTCTGGGAGTTCGCTGCCGAATACGCCATCAAGTCTTCCCCCGCCGTAGCTGATGGTATTGTTTACTTTGGCTCCACCGATTTCTTTATCTATGCCCTGGATGCCACCACCGGGGAAAAGCTATGGCACTTTGAAACCGAAAACAACGTTACCTCATCACCAGTGGTGGTTAATGGTATCGTCTACATCGGGTCAATGGATGGCTACCTCTATACGTTGCATGCCACCGACGGGAGGCTACGCCTCCAATACCAAGCCTACTCACCGGTAGCCGTTGCCCCTGCGCTTGGTGAGGGCACTGTCTATTTTGGGACCAGCAAGGGCTTGCTATATGCCGTTGATGCTAAGGCCCGAAATTGGCCCTGGGAAAATGCCCTCACTCCCTACTGGAGAACACTATACATATATGGTGTGGCTCCCCAGCCCCCACTCCCCTCGGGATTACTATGGGCACTTAATCTGAGAGGGACAACCAACTCCTCCCCCACCCTGCTCGGGGATAGCCTCTACCTCGGCGTGGATAACAAGCTAGTCTGCGTTGATATTCAGCAACATAAACAGCGCTGGTCATTTGAAACCGGGGGGCTGGTCAGGTCCTCCCCCGCCGTGGTTGATGGCACCGTCTACTTCGGCAGTGAAGATGGCCACCTCTATGCCGTGGACGCCCAAACCGGTGACAAGCTGTGGGACTTATCTATTGGCGATAAGATAACCTCGTCCCCGGCACTAGCCAACGGGAAAATCTATATCGGCGGGCAGGACGGCAAGCTGTACATCATTGAATAGTCCGGAGGTGCTACCCCCCACCCGGCTTAATAGCCGAGACGGCCCAACCGCTCCAGCACTGCCTGTTCCTGCCCCTGAGGCTTGGGGCGCAGGGTCAGCTCCACCTGGTCAGGGTCCAGGTTCCTCCCCTTGAGAGCCGGGTCATCAGGGCCGTAGCGGTAGGCACGAAACACCTGATTTGTCCAGCGAAATTCACTCCTCCAGCCATAAAACGGGCTGGTATATTCCCAGACAACTTCCTTATCCGGGGTAACCTCAAAGAATCTGCCCCAGGCTCCCTCACAGATGAGGGTGTTCCCGTTGGGTAACCGCTGCGCCCCAGAGATGAAGTGTGAATAAAACGAGTGGGGTGGGTCAGCCACGTATTGCCACTCAATCTCATTTGTCTTCGGGTTTACCTCCACCACCCGGGAGTACTCCGGGGGTCTCCCCCGCCGCCGCGAGCCATTATCAAAAACCAGAATATTACCATTGTCAAGGAGGGTGGGGTCATGGGGATGCGCCAGCTCACCTACCCCCCACCGCCACTTAATGTCACCGGTTTTCCGGTCAATAATATCAATGGTATTAAGATGATGGAAGGTGGTGAGGATATCCCCGTTGGGCATAACAAAGCAGGAATTAGCATGAGTCCACTCAGCACGGGGGGTCATGGGATCAAGGACATCCACCTCAGGGTCAAGGTGCTCATAGGCATACCACTCCCAGACCACCTTGCCCTCCGGGGTAATCTCCCGGAAGTAATCGGTCCACATCACCCCGTCCCGCTCACTGCCGGGTATCCCCCCTTTAACCTTAGCCGCGATCTCCCCGGGCACCGCGACCAGCCCCAGAATCATGGTATTGCCGTTATCCAAGCGGCAGAAATCGTGGTGCTGGTAGGGGTCATGATACTGCCAGAGGATATTCCCCTCCCAGTCCACCTCGACCAGCGTTCCCCCTGAAGCACCCCCCCAAGCCACCGGGCTGTTAATGTCCTTAGCCGCATAGAGCAGATTACCGCTGGGGAGTAACCTGCCATACCCCCCCGGTGGCGACGGCATATTCCAGCAGTGGACAAGGCGGCCCTCCATATCGATTAGCCAGGTTACTGACCCCATCATGGGGGTAAACAGGGTATAGCCGTTATAGCACTTATCCGGGGCATAATAGGGCACCCATGGTGAGCAGGGCCGTTTCACTACCATAATTAGTTAGCCTCCTTAATCTATGTCTCCAGTGTGAGAATTCCTTCCACCATCCTCCCCCAGCAAAGCCGGTAATCCCCCGCCGGACTAACCGTACCAACAATAGGCCTTCCCCCGATAGTCAGCCAAGGCTAGACCTGGAGACAAGCCACCTCATGACCACCACCGATATCACGCAGTGGCGGAATTATCTGGCTGCACTCCGGCTTGGCATAGGCACAGCGGGGGTGGAAACTACACCCCGAGGGTGGGTTTAGGGGGCTGGGTACTTCCCCTTTGAGGATGATACGCTCGCGCTTCTCCTCAACGAAGGGATCAGCTATGGGAACCGCGGAAAGCAGTGCCTTGGTATAGGGGTGCACTGGGTTTTCATAAAGTGAATCGGCATCAGTAATCTCGACAATGCGGCCCAGATACATCACCGCCACCCGGTCACTGATATGCCTTACCACGGAGAGGTCATGAGCGATAAATAGATAGGTCAGCCCCGCCAACCCCGCCTGCAACTCTTCCAGCAGGTTAATTATCTGGGCCTGGATGGAAACGTCTAGTGCCGATATAGGCTCATCGCAGATAATCAGGGACGGCTCACAGGCGAGGGCACGGGCAATGCCGATACGCTGCCGCTGACCGCCACTGAATTCGTGGGGAACGCGGTCAACCATACTGGGATCCAGCCCTACAGTACGGAATAGCTGCGCCACCCGCTCGTTGTATTCCGCCTTACTATTGACCATATGATGCACCAGTAATGGTTCGCCAACAATATCCCCAGCACTCTGGCGAGGATCCAAGGAACCATAGGGGTCCTGAAAGATGAGGGACATCCTGCGGCGGAGCGGCCTTATCTTCCTCTCTGGCATCGTAGAAACGTCCTCACCCTCAAAGTAAATCTTCCCCGCGGTGGGGTAGTACAACCGCAAGACACAGCGCCCCACGGTGGTCTTGCCACAACCACTCTCGCCCACCAGCCCCAGGGTTTCCCCTCGCCTCACCGTGAAGCTGACACCATCAACCGCTTTAACATCGGCAACCTTACGCTTGAACAGTCCCCGGGTCACCGGGAAGTACATCTTCAGGTCTCTAACATCCAGGACGATATCATTTCGCACTGAGTTCACCAGCCCTCTCCTCTACGTTAGCATAGCAAGCAACATAGTGCTGGTCGTGCAGGTGTGCCAGTGGTGGCCACGGCTCCTTGCGGCACCGGTCAATGCGGTAGGAGCACCGGGGCAGGAAAGCGCAGGTAGGAGGCATGTTGACCAGGTTGGGCGGCAAACCCTCGATGGGAACCAGCTTCCTTCCCCGCTCCTGATCCAGGCGAGGCACGCACTTGAGCAGACCTATGGTGTAGGGATGGCGAGGATTAGCAAAGATATCCTTGGTGCTACCCGCCTCCACAATACGCCCAGCATACATAACATAAATCCGCTGGGCATAGCGAGCGACCACACCCAGGTTGTGCGTGACCAGCACCAGTGAGGTGCGAAATCGCTCCACCATATCCCTCATCAACTCCAGTAACTGCGCCTGGGTGGTTACATCCAGGGCAGTGGTTGGCTCATCGGCGATGAGTAACTTGGGATTGCAGGAGAGCGCCATGGCAATCATCACCCTCTGGCGCATACCACCACTAAACTGGTGGGGATAGTCATCAACCCGGCTTTCAGCACTGGGAATACCCACCAGCTTGAGTAATTCAATCGCCCTTTCCCGGGCAGCATCGCTATCCATGCCGAGGTGCAGCTCCAGGGTTTCCGTTATCTGCCGGCAGATAGTCAGCACCGGGTTCAGTGAGG
>CAZAYK010000097.1:0-5169 GCA_964489415.1 uncultured Dehalococcoidaceae bacterium
TGAAACGCTAAGAATTGAGGGTAGGGAGTTGGTCGAGGGGCTGGTAATCAGAGATAGGAAGAATGGTGAGGAGAGAAGGCTTGATGTTACTGGGGTTTTTATTGAGATTGGTCTGATGCCCAACTCCGAGCCGGTCAAGGAATTGCTGCCACTGAACAAGCTGGGGGAGGTGCCGGTTAGCTGCTACTGTGAGACCACCGTGCCCGGCCTGTATGCTGCCGGGGATGTTACTGACGTTCCCGAGAAGCAGATTATCATCGCCGCCGGCGAGGGGGCCAAGGCAGCCCTTCAGGCTCACCGCTACCTGCAACGACGGGAGGAATAGTGCCGGCCGCTATTTCTTCTCTTCAGCCAGGTATTTTTCTGGGGCCTGGTCAAAGGCCTTTTGCAGGCAGCAGCGTTAACTATTGCCTGGGCAAGGGGGGCTCGGAATTGTGTTCGGCTGAGGCGGCTAACCGGAGGACATCTTCCGGGAAGAAGGTGGCTGAGGCGATAATATCTGATCAGGATGCCGTGCTCGGCACCCTTACCGGTACCCACCATGATGGCCGTAGGCGTGGCCAATCCCAGAGCGCAGGGGCAGGCAATAATGAGCACGGCAATAAAGTTCAGCAGGGCGAAGGTGAAGGTGGGTGCTGGCCCGACAAGGTACCAGATGATGAAGGTCAGTATAGCAATGCCAATGACTGTGGGCACAAAGTAGCTGGCGATGACATCGGCCAGCCGCTGGATAGGCGCCTTGCTGCCCTGAGCTTCCTCCACGAGACGGATAATCTGAGCCAGGGTGGTATCCCTGCCTACCTCGGTTGCCTCAAAGAGGACCCATTTCAGGACAGATCCCTTTTTGTCTGGTCAAACCCTTTCGGGGAAATCTGACCAAGTAACAAGCAATTGTGCTATACTTTTCCCTGTGGGGAGGCGCGTGGTGGAAAGGGATAATAGGCAATGCCACCAGAGAAAGGAGAAGGCCCATGACTCGGGAGGTAATCCTGATGGTCAATGATACCCCGATTCCGCTTGATGGTTTCGTTCAGGGCTTTATCGACCATACCGTAGGGGGTATGCTGGCAGCATTAAAGGGCACCGGGGAGATAGACACCGTTGAGGTTAACATTGACGGGAAGAATGTCGCCATCAATCTGAATAATGCCCCGCTACCCCTCAACTACTTTGCCAGTGATATCATCCGGAACACCGTTGAAGGTATGGTCTCGTCACTAAAGGGAGTCAGCGAGATACGCCGGTTAAAGATAAGCATCACCCGGTAAATGACCGGAGCCATCCTTATATCGAGGTGGGACACAGCTTGGCCTCTCCCCAGAGCCCGATATTTTCCTCTTTAATGATTACCACGCCATTAATGCCGGTGATACCTTGGGCAAACTCAATGCCGCTGGCGATGTCATCCGGCTCGTGGATCATATTGCCAATAGCGGTAGCTGCAGCATCGGCTAATGTGGCTGAGGGGGAAATCACGATAACGGCATCAGCCTTGCCCAGGCTCAGGGAATGCCCCACTGTCCCTGATGAGGTGCAGATCCCCCGCGGTGCCTCCTGCCCGCCAATCTCCAGGCCAAGCCTGCCGGTCAGCGGTGATTTGCCGGCGTAGATACCCACTACCCGCTGCCTCAGACTCCTCAGGAAGATATCCCCGCCGTTTTCCACGATTATCTCTGGTGAGAAGGCCAGCAGTTCCCTGCCAACAAATTCGGCAATGGCCCCGGCTACGGTTGCCATGGGGCCAACGCCGACCTGTTCTGCCGCTGCTGCCATCTGCCGGGCAATCTGGGGGGCATCATGGCCAACGGGTAGTGGCTCCAGAGAGGTCAGGAACGCCGGATTTCGGTCAATATACCTCTCCAGCGCCTGGCGGTACTTTACCACCAGCCGGTGGGCTTTCCGGTGCAGGTTGGTAGTGGCCCGGATATATAAATCGGTTTCCTTTACGGTTACGGTGAAGGCGGTTAGGTCCTTGCCTTCAACCCAGTGGCGGTAGGTTCTCGGCTGCATCAATCAGAAGTGTACTTCCATAGCTCGTGGCGGGCAGGCTGGAATGCAGAGTCCACAGGCAATGCATTTATCGTCACGGAATTTCACCCGTCGCGTCTTGGGTTCAAGCTCAAAGGCGCCCGCGGGGCAAATGGTGACACAGGCTCCGCAATGGGTGCACCTTTCCTCATTGCGGGTGACATCCTGGCTGAGAGACTGGATCTTCACCCCGGTCTTCATCAGGAAACGAATCCCCCGGTCATATTCCTTCCGATCCCCGGTCAGTTCCAGCACCATCAGCCCCTCCTCCTCCTGGGTAACTGAAGCCTTGAGAATATTAAACTCAAGGTCATAATCCTTCACCAGCCGGCAGATTATGGGGCGGTCAACCAGGCGTTTGGGGAAACGGAGGACTACCTTTTTGGAGACAACCATCGCCACCACCTCTTGTCATCTAATTTGGGCTTTAATACTCTATGGGGCGCTCCCTGAGCGGCTTAAAGGTCACCCCCGATTCCACACCGGGGAGCGGTGCCACCGGTTCGGTTAACAGGAATTTGCCATCTTGTATCCACTGTTTCAATATATTGGCAATCTCCACCGCCCTTGAATAGCTGGACAGGGAGGCAGTGGGCACCTCCTTACCCTTAATCCAGACCTTACCGCTCTTGAGCTGGGCATAGCTGACCTCACCCAGTATCTCAGCTCTCAAATTGGGGTAGGCATCAGCATAGTCAATGACTGCCGCCAATATCTCCTCATCGGTTACCGTGGTATGGAGCAGAATCTCTTCGGAGAGGATTGGTATGGGGACACCAATGCCCACGCTCAGGGTGCACCCGTAGCCCAGCATGCTGGTTCCCACCAGCCAGCGCGGGCTCATCTGCTTCAAATCACCGATTACGGCCAGGGTTCCCGCCCCCCTCTTGGGCACGCCATTATCGGAGCGGGGGACATTGGGATTGTGCTGAGTCCCCGGCCAGGCAACGTAGCCGATACCACCACCAAGAAATATCTTGGTACCAATGCCGATGGTCTGATAATACGGGTCGTTAAGCAAGGGTGATAGCTGACCTGCAGTCGAATAGTTGACATTACCCAGGTTAGGCTTTAACACCCCCATATAGGTATATATTGTCCTGTCTGAGGTATTGGCAGCGACATTATAGTTCTGGTAGGCATTTCTGACATTAAACAGGACCCCTCATTGAGGTCATTAATATTAATCCAGGTCTCCAGCCGTCTCCGGGGGTAGCAGTCAGTGCCGTAGGCAGTGGCAACTAGCCGGATATCCTTGCCGGCCACCAGCTCCTCAATGACATGTCCCCCTCCGTAATTGAATTCACCGGGGTGGACCCGGTTGCGGGGGTCATCATCGGGGAGGGCAGTAGCCCCGAGGAATATGTCAACGGCGGACAGCCCGGCATAAGCCGGGACATCGTTAAGGTAAACCCTGCCCCCGCCCAGCTTGATGCGGGGCTTGCTGTGGCCAATGTTGAAATAGGCCCCTGAGGAACACATCGGGCTAAAGGTGCCGGTAGTAACCACATCCACTTCCTGGGCGGCCTTTTCCACCCCCTTCTCGTTAGCAATGTCAATGATTTCTTCAGCAGTGACAACTACCGCTTTCCCGGCACGTATCTTCTCATTTATCTCAGCAATGGTCTTGGGCATGGTGCTTTAATGATATTATTTAAGCACCAGGCTTGTCAATTTGCTCCCGGTACCCCCCACCGCCCCAAGTTGAACAGCCTTACCTGATTAAGCTATAATCAAACTGTTATCCCCTACATGGGCGGAGGTGATTTTGCTCAAAAGTCATAGCTGTGGCGAGCTGCGCAGACAGCATGTTGGCAATCGGGTAACCTTGGCGGGCTGGGTGAACCGCCGCCGTGACCACGGGGGGTTGATCTTTATTGACCTCAGGGACAGGGAGGGTATAACCCAGGTGGTGTTTAACCCCGAGATAAACCCGAAATGCCATGAGCTAGCCACTGAGTTGCGCAATGAGTATGCCATCAGGATTAGCGGTCAGGTTACCCTCCGCCCCCCGGGGACGGAGAACCCCAAGCTACCCACCGGGGCGGTGGAGGTTATTGCCCACGAGGTTGACATACTCAACCCCTCCAAGACACCACCCTTCTATGTTAACGAGGATGTTGATGTGGATGAAAACCTGCGCCTGAAGTATCGCTATCTTGACCTGAGGCGGACGCGCCTCAAGGAGAACCTGCTGTTGCGCCATCGGGTAGTAAGGTTTATGCGCGATTTTCTTGATGCCCGGGGCTTTATCGAGGTGGAAACACCCATCCTAATCAAAAGCACGCCGGAGGGAGCCCGCGATTACCTGGTGCCCAGCCGCCTTCACCCCGGCAAGTTCTATGCCCTGCCCCAGTCACCGCAGCAACTCAAGCAGCTATTAATGGTGGGGGGATTGGAGAAGTATTACCAGATAGCCCGTTGTTTTCGCGATGAAGATACCCGGGCTGACCGCCAGCCCGAGTTTACCCAGCTTGACCTGGAGATGAGCTTTGTTGATGAGGAGGATATCCTTAACCTAACTGAAGAGCTCTTTACCGCAATGGTGGCAGCACTTAAACCGGGGATGAGGGTGCCCACCCCCTTCCCCCGCCTTAAGTATGCCGATGCCATGAACCGCTACGGTACCGATAAGCCTGATTTGCGCTTCGGCCTGGAGCTGGCTGATCTATCGGATATTGTGGCTGGCTCCGAATTTGAGATTTTCCGCTCAGCAGTGGCTGGGGGGGGCAGGGTAAAAGGTATCTGTGCCCCGGGTTGTGCCCACTATACCCGCCATCAGCTTGATGAGTTGAACAAGCTGGCGCAGAGCTGCGGTGCCGGGGGGCTGGTAACCATCGCGCTAGATACCTCGGCAGGGAGTGTGGACAGTTTGACCGCCGAGGCACTGAGGTCAGCCGCGGCTAAATATCTGACCCTAGACCAGGTCAGGGAAATGGCCAGGCGCCTGGGGGCTCAGATGGGTGACCTGTTGCTTCTCGTCGCCGGGGAGGACATGGTGGTCAACACCACCCTGGGGGAGTTGCGCCGGGAGATGGGACATCGGCTGCAACTGGCTGACCCCAACACCCTTGCCTTCACCTTTATTGTTGATTTTCCGCTGCTGGAGTGGGACAAGAAGGCAGGACGCTGGCAGGCATT
>CAZAYK010000098.1:0-5096 GCA_964489415.1 uncultured Dehalococcoidaceae bacterium
GGGTCTTGGGAATTCCATCCTCTTTACCGAGAACGTAGTCCCGGTACTTATCGAACCCAACCGTGTGGGTGGCAATATACTCCTTGTCATAGGTGCCCTCGGTTATCCAGACATAGGCTATGGCGAGGTGCAGGGCGGCATCAGTGTTGGGCAGTATGGGAATCCATTTGTCAGCGTGAATTGCCGCCCCGTAGTTCAGGTCGGGGCAGATGTAAACTGATTTTATCCCCAGCTCTTTAAACCAGAAACAAAGCCGGCTGGCCAGCTGGCCGCCCCATCCCCAGGTTGTTGTCTCCGGGTCGCACCCCCAAAAGAGGAGCATCTCCGTGTTCTGGGCAATATCCAGGAACAGGTTGGAGTGATTGTTCATCTTGCCGACAGGCTCCATCCCCCATACGTGTTTGGCTCCCCAATACCACCCTTCCCAACTATCGGCGTTTCTCGAGTGCACGGTGTAATTCCCCAGCAGGCTGAACAGGTATTCCGGAATATGGTGGGCAGCATGAATGTTTTTGGTTTCCCCGTGCATCCCCCCAATGGGCATCACTGCATAGGGCCCGTATTTTTCTCTTACCCTTTTTATCTCGCTGGCGATGATATCCGTGGCTTCATCCCATGAGATCCGGACATAGCCACTCTTGCCCCGGTTCTCCGGATGCCGGTCACCATTGGGGTCCCAGTCAATCCTCTTTAGCGGGTACCTGATCCGGTTAGGGGAGTAAACACGCTTCTTGTAGGCTAGACTCAGCGGGGATACTAGGGATTTCATGGTTGGTTCAAAGACCTTGCCCCGGGCCTCTAGCCGCCATGTCCTTCCCGGGTTAAACTCCTCCGGGTCATACTTCCAGTCAAAGTGGAAGGGGCGGATCCTGACTATCCTGCCGTCTTTAACATCAACCGCAGTGACATTTGACCCCAAGGCAAAGCCAATGTCTCTTATGTAGGTCCTTTCCGTGTCTTCCGATGCTTCTTTTCCGGCGTGGTTGGTCTTGGTGCGGGGCTTCACCGTTCTCTCCTTATTGAGTTTAGCTGGTGGTGCTCCTGAGCCTGCTTTTGGCTCCCTATCTATTGACCGCCCTTCCTAATTCTCACGGCGGCTACCTTGAACTCAGGTATCTTGGCTACCGGGTCGAGGGCAGGGTTGGTGAGCCGATTGGTCGGGCTCTCAGCAAAGTGGAAGGTCATCGAGACGACACCTGAGGGGGTGTTATCGGTAACCCTGGCTTTGGTGGTTACCTCCCCCCGCCGCGAGACCACCTGCACTATATCACCATCCTCAATACCGAGAGACTGGGCATCCTTGGGGTTTATCTCCACCAGTTCCTCACCCCGCAGTACGTTAAGGCCTTTGACCCTTCGGGTCATGGTGCCGGTGTGAAACTGGAACAGGTCACGCTCCGTGGTTAGAATCAGCGGGTAGTTATCATCGGGGAGCTCCGCCGGGGGCTTGTACTCCAGGGGCACAAACCTTCCCTTGCCCCGGGCAAACTGCTCAGTGTGCAGGATAGGGGTACCGGGGTGTTCTGCTGTGGGGCAGGGCCATTGCAGGCTACCCTCCTTGTCTAGGCGTGAGAAAGAAATGCCTCCATAGCTGGGGGTAACCTGAGCTATCTCCTCCATGATTTGGGCGGGGTGCTCATAGTTGAAGCCGTGGCCGCCCATCCTCTGGGCAATCTGGCAGGTAATCCACCAGTCAGCTTTGCTGTCCCCCCGGGGGTTGATGGCTTTTCTTACCCGTTGCACCCGGCGTTCCGTATTGGTGAAGGTGCCTTCCTTCTCGGCAAAGGTGGTTGATGGTAAAACAACGTCAGCCAGCTGGGCTGTTTCCGAGAGGAAGATGTCTTGGACGACGAAGAACTCCAGTTTCTTCAGGGCTTCTTCGACATGGCTGATATCGGGGTCACTTAATGTTGGATTTTCACCAATGAGATAGATTGCCTTTATCTTGCCGTCAAGGGCAGCGGGAATGATTTCCGTAAGTGCCATCCCCGGGGAGGGGTTCAGGCGGCAGCCCCAGGCAGCTTCAAACTTTTCCCGTATTGCCGGGTCAGCCACTGATTGGTAGCCGGGGTAGACATTGGGTAAGGCACCCACATCGCAGGCCCCCTGGACATTGTTCTGCCCCCGCAGCGGGTTAACCCCGCTGCCCCGCTGGCCGATATTGCCGGTAAGCATGGCCAGATTGGCTATGGCGATGACATTGTCAGTGCCGTGGGTGTGCTGGGTGATGCCCATGGCATAGAGGATGGTTGCCGGGTGATGGGTAGCATACATCCTGGCAGCTTCGGCTATTTGGTGGCGGGGTACGCCGGTGATTTCGGTCACTATGTCAAGGGTAAAGTGCTTTAGTGATTCCCTGAAGGCTTCATAATTCTCGCAGCGCTGTTCGATAAAGGCCTGGTTGGCTAATCCCTCATCCACGATTACCTTCATCATGCCCATGAGCAGGGCCACATCTGTGCCCGAATTGTGCTGGAGCCACAGGTCAGCATAGCGGACCAGGTCAATCTCGCGGGGGTTGATAACTATCAGTTTAGCGCCTTTCCGAGCAGCCTGCCGGATGTGCATGCCGATTACCGGGTGGGAAGCGGTAGTGTTGCTGCCAATAGACAGGATACAGGCGGCATCCTTGATGTCATTGATGGAATTGGTCATCGCTCCGCTACCGAGGGTGGTGGCCAGACCGGCCACAGTGGGGGAATGTCAGAGGCGGGCACAATGGTCAACATTGTTGGTGCCCAGAACCACCCTGGCGAATTTTTGGGCCACATAGTTATCCTCGTTGGTGCATTTGGCGGAGGAGATTACGGCTACCTGGTCTCCGGGATAATTGCCGAGCCTGCTGGCGACTAAGTCCAGTGCCTCTTCCCAGGAGGCCTCCTCAAAATGCCCATTCCTTTTGATTAACGGCGTGGTCAGGCGCTCGGAATGGTGAACGAACTCGGCAATGCCGAAGCGCCCCTTCGCACAGAGGAGACCCTTATTGGCCGGGCCTTCCTCATCACCGCGAACCCCCACTATCCGGTCATTGGCAATATCCAGATACATCTGGCAGCCGACCCCGCAATAAGGGCAGATGGTTTTTACTTCCTTTTCGGCAAGATAGGTGGTCTTGGGAATCAGGGCACCCACCGGGCAGCGCACCATGCACTCACCGCAGGAGCGGCAGATTGAGTCGAACAGCGGCATGTCACCGAAGGTAGCCACCTTCATGGCGTAGCCGCGGTAAGACATATCAATGGCCCCAACCCCAGTTATCTCTTGGCAGGTGCGGGTACAGCGACCGCAGAGGATACAGCGGTTGCGGTCAAGGTCAAAGAAGGGATTGGTGGTGTCCACCGGGACCTTGGTGGTGTCCTTGGTCACCTGTAGCTGGCGCATACCCAGGTAGTCAACCACCTGCTGTAGCTCGCAATTCCCGTTCGCCGGGCAGACGACACAGCGGTCAGTTACTGCCACGTGGCGTAAGCAGATGTCAAAGGGGCCGCAGCGGTCACGGCGGTGGCATTCCAGGCAATCGCAGGGATGGTTAGCCAGCAGCAGTTCCAGGGAGGTACGGCGCACCCCATTGATGGCGGCGGATTCAGTGGTCACCACCATTCCGTCGGTGGCGGGGGTGGTGCAGGCGGTGGGCAGTCCGCGCACATTTTCAATCTCAACCACGCACAGGCGGCAGCCCCCATATGGTTCCAGGTCAGGGTGGTGGCACAGGGTGGGGATATAGATCCCCGCTTCCTGAGCTGCTTCGAGCACGGTCATCCCTTTAGTCGCTGTAACCTGCTGGCCATTAATGGTGAGGGTAATCTTTTCCATACAGCGCCTCATTCATCTTGAGATGCAGTAGTCGAGCCCGGTTTGGCGGCGGTTACCGGTACCGGCTTGCTGGGTACGGATACTTCCTCTCCAGAAACCTTGATTACCGCGCTAAACTTGGCGGGGCAGACCTCAAGACAGGTGCCACATTTAATACATTTGCTCTGGTCAATAACATGCACCAGCCTCTTGCCCCCGGTGATGGCTTCCGCCGGGCAGTTGCGCAGGCATATGCCGCACCCCTGGCATTTATCGGGCAGTATGTAGAAGCTGATGAGGTCCGTACAGGCTAGTGCCGGGCATCTCCGCTCCCGGGTATGGGCCTCATACTCCTCGGGGAAGTAGCGGTAGGTGGTCAGCACCGGATTGGGTGCCGTTTGTCCCAAGCCGCACAGGGCCCCCGCCTTGATTGATCGGGCGAGTTTGAGGAGCAGGTCAATATCTTCCGGTTTGCCTTCACCCCTGGTAATCTTCTCCAGTATATCCAGCATTTGCTTGGTGCCCACCCGGCAGGGGACACACTTTCCGCATGACTCTGCCTGGGTAAACGACAGGAAGAAGCGGGCGACATCAACCATACAGGTCTCCTCGTCCATAACCACCATACCCCCCGAGCCCATGATCGAGCCTGCCTGGGTGAGTGATTCGTAGTCAACGGGCAGGTCTAGCATGTCAGCGGGTAGGCAGCCGCCGGAGGGGCCACCGGTCTGCACCGCCTTAAACCTTTTGTTACCCGGGATACCACCGCCAATGCCGTAGATGATCTCGTGGAGGGTGATACCCATGGGCACCTCAATAAGCCCGGTGCGGTTTATCTTCCCCGCCAGGGCAAAGGTCTTGGTCCCCTTGCTCTTCTCGGTGCCGTAGCTGGCAAACCAGTCACCGCTGTGCTGGAGGATGGCGGAGACATTGGCCCATGTTTCCACATTGTTGATATTGGTCGGTTTGCCCCAGAGTCCACACTGGGCGGGGAAGGGGGGGCGGGAGCGGGGCATACCCCGCTTGCCTTCAATGGAGGCGATCAGGGCGGTTTCCTCACCGCAGACAAAGGCCCCGGCACCCTCCTTGACCTTGATGTGAAAGCTGAAGCCGCTCCCCAGAATATTATCGCCGATTAATCCGTAGTCTTCCATCTGCTTGAGTGCCCGCTTCAGGCGTTCCACCGCCAGTGGGTATTCGGCACGGCAGTAGATATAGCCCTCGGTGGCGCCAATAGCATAGGCGCCAATAAGCATCCCCTCGAGCACGGCATGAGGGTCACTTTCCAGCAGGGAGCGGTCCAT
>CAZAYK010000099.1:0-5091 GCA_964489415.1 uncultured Dehalococcoidaceae bacterium
CCCTGCTCGATGAAGGCCATGAGGTGCTGCTTATCGAGAAAAACCCCACCGTTTGCCGAACCATTAATGAGGAACTGGGCAATGTCTGCTTCCGTGGTGATGGCTGCGAGGCAGCTACCCTGCACGAAGTAGGTACCGGGCGGGCTGATATGCTGGTGGCAGTAACCGGAGATGATGAAGATAACCTGGTCGCCTGCCAGGTGGCTAAACACAAATTTAATGTGCCCCGAACTATTGCCCGCATCAGAAACCCGCAGAATGAAACCCTGTTCAAGAAACTGGGGGTAGATGTTACGGTAAGTGCCACCCAAATCATCCTTGAAGCCATTGAGCAGGAGGTACCCACCCATCCGCTGACCCACCTCCTAACCATCCGAGATAAGGGGCTGGTGATGGTTAACGTAAAAATCCCCCCCGAATCAAGCACCGTGGGTAAAGCAATCAAGGAGCTTTCCCTGCCACAGGAAAGCAAGCTGGCACTGATTATCCCCCAGAAGCAAAACCCCCACCTACCTGCCGCCAATACCATTCTCCACGCTGGGGACCAGGTAATTGCCATTACCCCTCCGGAATCAGAAGAATCTCTCCGGGCAGCACTGAGAGGTACCTAAATCAGCCCCGGCTGATGAGGCAGCCAGCACACCGAGCGCAAGGAGTGAGGACTAGCCAACGGGAGAGCAATGGCATTCTCTTGCCTTAATCCCCATCCTTACTTTATGTTAAGTAACTATCGGGAGGCAAGCGATGACAACCGGCAGGCAGATTAATTACAAAATCCTGATTACCATCCTCCTGATAGTAATTATTGTTGCCGCCGGCATCACCATCTGGCTAAGGTACCCCCACCATCAGCCACTAGAGATTTCCCTTGCCCCCCAACCCGAAGTATCCGGTGAGATCTACGTTGGCGGGAGGGTCACCAACCCCGGCTTCTACCCGTTCACCGCCGGGGACACCATTGCCGATATCATCCTCGCCGCAGGGGGTACTACTGACCGCGCTGACCTCAGCCGCATCAAACTCTACATTCCGGAGGCAGGGGAGGAAGCCCCACCACAGAAGGTCAACCTGAACCGTGCCCAAGCCTGGCTGCTGGAAGCATTGCCCGGCATTGGCAAAACCAGGGCCGAGGCGATTATTGCTTACCGCCAGCAGAATGGGCGATTCCATCATATTGCCGAGCTACTTGAGGTAGAGGGCATCGGCATCAATACCTATGAAAGGATTAAACACCTGATTACCGTAGCTGACTGAGGTTCAGGATAAGGCTCATGCCGCTTATCGCGATTAGCGGTGCCTGGGTTATGGGCACCCTGGTGGGGTCAAATTTTAATCTACCCATACTCCTCATGCTCACCGGGCTTATCCCCCTCCCCCTGCTTTTTTTCATCCACCACCACAGGAAAAGCCTAATCCTGACCAGTGCGGTACTGCTTACCCTCTTTGCTGCCGCCACCTACTCCTACGCCAGCCTACACAAATTTGATGAGTCCCACCTCCGCTTCTATAATGACCGGGGCACTGTAGAAGTTAAGGGGATAGTCACCCGAGACCCGGAGATAAGAGAGAGAAGCACGCAGCTAAATCTATCCGCCAGTGAAATCAAGCTCGGCGACGAGTGGCGGGCAGTTGACGGGACGGCTCTGGTTATTGTGCCCCGCTACACCGAATATCGGTATGGCGATGTACTCCTAGTACGGGGAGAGCCGCAAACCCCGCCCCGGTTTGATGATTTTGATTACCGGGGATACCTGGCTCATCAGGGAATCTACACCACCATGCCCTACCCGGAAATAGAAATTGTGGAGCGGGGGAAAGGCTTTCCCCCGCTGGCTTGGGTCTATTCACTGCGTAACCATATGTCCCAGACCATTGCTGAGGTGATACCCGAGCCGCAGGCATCACTAGCCCAGGCTATCATTCTGGGTATCCGGGGCAATATCCCGCCCCAGCTAAAGGCCGACTTCATTCGCAGTGGCACTGCCCACCTCCTGGCAATATCCGGGCTTCACCTCAGCATCATTGCCGGCATCATGCTCAGCGTGGGCATCTGGCTCTTCGGGCGCCGGCACTACATCTATATCTGGCTGGCACTGGGGACCATCTGGCTCTACGCCATACTTACCGGTATGCACCCGCCCGTGGTGCGGGGGGCCATCATGGCCAGCCTGTTCCTGGCGGCAGAACTGCTGGGCAGGCAACGCAGTGCCATCACCGCCCTGACTGCGGCCGCAGCAATAATGGTCGGCATCAGCCCCTACCTCCTTGGCAACGCTGCTTTCCAGTTGAGCTTTCTGGCTATGACCGGTCTGGTCTTCCTTTTTCCCGTTTTCCAATCTTGGGGACGAAGGGCAATCCAGGCGGCACTGGGGGAAGAGGGGGCAGTGGTTGCCCTAGCCAACCTCGCCAGCGACAGTTTTAGCGCCACCCTAGGGGCAATGATCGCTGTCTGGCCGGTGATTGCCTATTACTTCGGCATCATCTCCTGGGTCAGCCCCCTGGCAACATTCCTGCTCCTGCCTGCCCTGCCGGCGATTATCATCACCGGGGTGGTAAGCGGCATCCTGGGCTTTATCACACTGGCTGTCGCCCAGGTTATCGGCTGGCTATGCTGGCTTTTCCTCTCCTATATGACGGTGGTAGCCAGTGCCCTGGCGGCACCATCAGCTTCATCGGCTGAGATTGGCTCCATAGATGCTCCCCTTATTGGGACTTACTATCTAGCGCTGGCAGCAATTATCTGGGTAACGGGTCAGCGAAGGTTAACCAGCTGGCTACCGCCGGCTACCGCCCGCTTAAGGTCAGCCATCAGTAACTCGGCTCACCTCATTTCTCGAATTCCGGGTAGATGGGCGCTGCCACCGCTACTGCTACTCGCCATCCTGGTATCACTAACCGCCGTCACCATGCCTGATGATAAGCTTCACGTTAGTTTTCTGGACGTGGGGCAGGGTGATGCCATTCTGATTTGTCAGGGAAATCAGCAGGTTCTGGTTGATGGTGGCCCCAGCCCCAGGGCGATAAACCTGGAGCTGGGGGGTAAACTACCCTTCTGGGACAGGACCATCGAGCTAGTGGTAATGACCCACCCCCACCATGACCACCTCACTGGACTGGTTGAAGTGCTGCGCCGCTTCCATGTGGAGCAGGTGCTGGCAGCCAACTTCAGCAGCGATGACCCCCTGTATGAGCAGTGGCGGAGACTCATTGATGACAAGCAGGTCAAACTCACCACCCCCCAGGCGGGACAGAAGATTGACCTGGGACAAGGAACAGTTATTCAAGTACTCAATCCCCCGGTGGAGCTCCTTACCGAAGGCGAGGCAGACGTGGACAATAGCAGCGTGGTATTGCGAGTGAGCCGGGGAAATATCAGCTTCCTGCTCACCGCCGATATCACCAGGGAGGCGGAAAGGGAGCTTATCCACCAGCGGGCTTGCTTAAACAGCACCGTTCTCAAGGTGCCCCACCACGGCTCGGCCACCGCTACCACCCGGGAATTCCTGGCAGTGGTCAGCCCCCAGCTGGCGGTCATCTCTGCCGGCGCCGATAATAAGCTGGGGCACCCCAGTGACGAGGTGTTAACCAGATTGCAGGCAAGAATAAGCCCCAGCCACATCTACCGCACGGATAAACAGGGCACCATTGAATTCATCACCGATGGGGAGAGGCTGTGGGTGGCGGCAGGAAAGGCTAAGTAGCCAGCGGGGGGAACTAGCCGAATCAGGGTAAATAGGTTATAATTGGGGGTGAATTTAGCTTGGGGGTTCTCGTGAATGAAAGCCTTTCTGCGTGAGTTTGCGCTAACAATCATCATTGCCGCCATCATTGTTTTCGCCTTCCAATCCTCCCTGCAGACATTCGTTGTTGTCATGAGCAGTATGGAGCCCAACTTTCATGAGGGGCAGCGCCTGTTGGTTAATAAAGCCATTTACCTTTTTGATGAGCCGGCCCGGGGCGATGTCATCATCTTCAAAGCACCCAACGGAAGAAAGGGTGACTACATCAAACGGGTCATCGCCCTGCCCGGTGACACCGTGGAGATTAAAAACGGGGCAGTCTATGTTAACGGCGTCAAGCTGGACGAACCCTACATTATGAATCCGCCAAATTATACCCTGGAAGAGCAGGAGGTCCCGGATAATAGCTACTTTGTCCTGGGGGACAACCGCAATAATAGTGATGACTCCCACCATGGCTGGCTCGTGCCCCGGGAAAATATAATCGGCAAGGCCTGGTTATCCATCTGGCCGCCAGGCGAATGGGAACTAGTCCCTGACTACCGGCTCGAGGAGCAACTGGCGAGCTCGTAACGGCAGGTTCCAGCATATACCCTTACCCAAACAGGAGCGAGGTGAAGAGACTAGCGTGACCGATAATGTTGAGGAGATCTTTGAAAAAGCCGGGGCAATACTTAAGGGGCATTTCCTGCTTGCCTCAGGCCGGCACTCCCCTGTTTACTGGGAGAAGTTCCAGGTTCTGCAATTCCCCCACTATACGGAGCAGCTGTGCCGTCTGATTGCCAACCATTTCCGGGATAAAGAAATTCAGGTAGTTGCCGGGCCAACCACCGGCGGTATCATCCTGGCTCACGAGACGGCCCGTCAGCTAGGGGTGCGCAGCATCTTCGCCGAAAAGGAAAGCAGCGGCGAGAGAACCTTCCGCCGCGGCTTCAAGCTCAGCCCTGGTGAGCGGGTCCTCATTGTTGATGACATCCTCACCACTGGCGGCTCGATACACGAGGTTCTGGCCGCAGTAAACAAACTGGGCGGGAAAGTGGTGGGCATCGGTGTTCTGGTTGACCGCTCCGAGCAGGAAATAGATTTTGGTGCCCCCCTGTTCCGCTGCCTCCGCTCGGAGACGATAACCTACGCACCGGATAACTGCCCGTTATGTGCTGCCCATATTCCCCTGGTCAAACCGGGCAGCCACAAGCCACCGGGCTAAATTTGGCCTCAGGTCAAGGGGAGGGTTGTCATGGAAACTGCCGCCTTAATTGCCATCATGGTTATCATCATTATCCTGTCCATCTTCGCCACTTACTACTTTGCCCGGCTGAGCTATGAACGAAGGTTCCGCAGGTGGCAGGAG
>CAZAYK010000100.1:0-4927 GCA_964489415.1 uncultured Dehalococcoidaceae bacterium
GGTGCTGGTGGGCGGCTTAATTCTCAGTGGCTGTGCCCAGCCAGCCCCGGCACCTGCCCCGGCACCAGCCCCGGCGCCTGCCCCGGCACCTGCCCCTGAGGCGGGTAAATACGGGGGCATCTTTAAGATAGCCACCCGCGAGTCAGGCACCAGGTTCGGGGATCCCCTGCGCGCCATGGGTCCGGGGACGGGGGCTGTTTTAGGCACCTTTTGCCTCCAGAAGCTGCTGGAACCGACGTTAAGGCCAGGGGTTTACCAACCGGTTCTGGCTACCAGCTGGGAGCTGGCGCCCGATGAGTCATATTACATCTTTCACCTGAGGAAAGGAGTAAAGTTCCACGACGGCACGGATTTTAATGCCGAGGCTGCCAAGTGGAATCTGGACAGGGTAATCGCCATCAGTAAGATTGCCACCGAGAGAGCTGGACCGCCGGGGCCACCTCCGCCACCGCCCGGGGGTGAGGGTGGACCACCGGAAGGGCCGCCTGAGGGTGGGCCAAAGCCACCGCCAGGGGGTGGGGGAGCCATTGCCCTGAGCACGGTTGATTCGGTGGATGTCATCGATGACTATACCATCCGCATTAACCTTTCTGAGTGGAACAATATGGTCCTCTTTGACCTGGCGGTACCCCCGGTGTGTGGGATGATATCCCCCACAGCATTCGAGAAGAATGGTCAAGACTGGGCAGGGACACACCCCGTCGGCACCGGGCCGTTCGTCCTGACTGAATTTGTGCACCAGAGCCATGCTAAATACAAGCGCTTTGAGGACTACTGGGAGGAGGGCCTGCCTTACCTTGATGGCGCTGAATTTGTCATCATCACGGACCCGATGACGCAGATAGCTTCTCTCAAAGCAGGGGAAATAGACGCCATTCATACCATGGATGTCCAGACGGCCAATGAGCTAATCCAGGAAGGGTACTATGTTATACAGGAAGGGCCATCCCAATACGTAAATATTATTCCCAATGCCACTGACCCCAGCTCAATATGGTCTGACAAGAGGATGCGGGAGGCGCTGGAGTATGCCATTGACAAGGAGAAGATTTGTCAAACTGTAGGCCTTGGTATTCTTAAGCCCAGGTATGAGGCCCTGGGGGGTGCCCCCGGTCAGCCGAATACGGTACCCCGCAAGTATAACCCGGACAAGGCAAGGCAGCTCATGGCGGAGGCGGGGTATCCCCAAGGAGTCAAGTGCAAGTTCTATTACAACGTGACTGACTATCGCGAGCCGTATATCGCCATACAGGCCAATCTGGCCGAGGTGGGCATCGAGCTGGAAATGGAGCCCCTGCAGCCGGTGGCCATGCATGAATTCCGGGCTACCGGTGTACCCCCCAACAGCCTGCGGGTTGAGACCCGGCCGGGGGGCGCCACCCTGCTCGGTCCCAGTATGGATACCTTTACCGGCACCTTCTTCAATCCTGACCTGCTGCGGCCTGAGGGCTCCCGGCAGCTTTTTGAAAAGATAATGAAGGCGAAGGGTGAGGAGGAGATGACTGCCCTGTGGGAGCAGCTGGAGGAGATGATGTATGGAGAAGCGGCGTGGATTCCCCTGTGGTCCATACCGGCCATTGGTGCCTACAGCCCGGATTTTCATGATTATGAGGCGTTCAGTGTGGCTGGGCCTGATGTTGATATAAGCCGCGCCTGGTTCAGCAAGTAGCCTGCTAGCTGGCCTTTCGGCAGAGGCACTTAATACATATTGAAGCTGACCGGGGCGGTGGTTTATGTGCCGTGAAGGTGGTGGGGGTATCGGCTCATCCCCGGTGCCCCCACCAGGCTTGCCGGGCTCTCATATACAATGTAATTGAGCTTGTGAGCAGTATCGAGAAAGGAGAGTCATCAATGCCAGCGGAACATGCCGTTGAGACCGATGTTTTGGTAATCGGGGGGGGTATGGCAGGTCTCTTTGCCGCGATAAAGGCGAGGGAGCAGGGGGTTAGGGTTACCCTGGTGGACAAGGGTTATGCCGGCAAATCGGGGCAGACCCCCTTTGCCGGCAGCTATGCTGTTTTCAATCCGGAGTGGGGTGATGACCTGGACGCCTGGGTGGAGCAGGTGAGCCGGGTTGGTGAGTATGTTAACAACCGGGTGTGGACGGAACTGACCTTCAAGGAGTCATATGCCCGCTACCAGGACCTTGTTGCCTGGGGGGTTGAGTTTCGCCAGAATGAGGATGGGACGCTGTTTCGTTCCCAATCTACCCTGGGGCCGTGCCGGGCGGCTCATATGGGGGCAAAGGTATTTGCCGAAATTATGAGGAAGCAGGCGGTGCAGCGCGGGGTTAATATCCTGGATAGAGTCATGGTCACCGAGCTGCTGAAGCAGGACGGGAGGATAGTGGGCGCCATCGGTATTCCCATGGAGAGTTATGACCTGTATGTCATCACTGCCAAGGCAACCGTCCTCTGTTCGGGGGCTGGCGGCTTCAAGCCCTGGGGGTGGCCCATCTCGGCATTGACCGCTGACGGTGATGCCATGGCCTATCGGGCCGGGGCGGAGATAACCGGCAAGGAATTTGCCGATACCCATCCCACCAGCGCGGAGAATCCAGCATATCTTGGCTTTGCTAAGCGGATGAGTGGCGGGCCCCGCCGGGGCAGGCTGGTTAATGCTGAAGGTGATGAGCTGAAGGGCCGCGGCACGTTATTCCTCGATTTGGAGTTTGAAGCTCATGCTGGCCGGGCACCAATATACCTGGAAGGCCCTGAGGGTAGGTCGGTGCGGATAGGCGGCGCCTCTTCAGGGATGTCAGTTCATAAGGCTGAGGGCATCTGGCCAGCGGATACGAGTTGTGCCACCAGCCTTCCCGGGCTTTATGCTGCCGGTGATGCCCTGGGCAACATGCAGATGGGTGCCGTTTATGGTGCCATTGGCTGTGCCCTGTGTGGCTCTTCTGTCACCGGGGCTATCGCCGGCGTGGCGGCTGCGGAGTACGCCCAACAGGTGAAAAGACCAGTGATAGCTGACGCCGAGATAACCAGGTTGAAGAAGGTAATCCATGCCCCCACGGAGCGTAAGGGTGGCTTCAGCCCCCGGTGGGTAACTCAGGTACTGCAGAACACCATGATACCCTACTTCATTCTGTATATTAAGAGAGAGGATCGCCTGAAGGCGGCACTCACCATTGTTGAGTTCCTCAGGGACCACCTTGTCCCCAAGCTGTTGGCCCGGGATCCTCATGAGCTGCGCCTGGCTCATGAAACGAAGAATATGGTGCTTAATGCTGAGATGAGGCTGCGGGCGTCACTATTCCGGACAGAAAGCCGGGGTTGTCACTACCGTGAGGACTACCCCCGCCGCGATGACCCCAACTGGCTGGCGTGGGTGCTGCTCAAGGAGGAAGATGGCCAGATGAAGGTATTCAAGAAACCGGTTCCTCAGCAGTGGTGGCCGGATCTGGCTCAGCCCTATGAAGAGAGGTATCCCTGGCGGCTACCTGGGGAGTAATCGCCACATCAGTCATGACTTTGTAATTAGAGGAGGTAGTCACCATGTCTGTTGAACGGATTGACCCGGAACGGTGTAATGGCTGTGGAATCTGTGTCAAGATTTGTCCCATGGATGTCTTCCGCATGGACAAGGAAAGCAAGAAGGCCATTATCAAGTATCCTGAAGACTGCATGCTGTGTGAGTTTTGTGTAATTGATTGCCCCACCAATGCCATAACGGTTACCCCGGAGAAGACCTCACCGCTGATGGTAAGCTGGGGGTAGGTGAATGGCTTAGCTGGTGGTCTCAATATTTTTTTGACTTTATTACCAGGCATTCCTTATAATAGAGGCGGATAAGTAGAGTATCCGCCATAGACAGTGGTGATTTGCCAGCCGAGCTGTTTACTTGTTTACCAGTTTAGTGTACAATTTGGGGTGTGCCAGTTTTCGTGGCTGGTAGCAAGCTTGGAAAGTTAGCCATCTTCTATTTAAGAATCAGACCGCGGAGCTAGGAAATAATGCCAAGGAAAGAAACGGGAGCGAGTAAGGAATCGGAAAGCAAGCAAGCTTCGGCAGCAGTCAGGGAATTAGCCTCACTAAGTAAAACCCTTAATGTGGAACGGAAAACCGGCGTCAGCTTGGGCACCCCCATGCCCGATGAGTCCCCCGGGCAGGAAGAGTGGATCTACAGCTTCTGCATGGGTTGTATGCAGGCTGATTGCAGTACCCGGGTCTATCTTAAGGATGGCGTGGTAACCAACATTGAGGGTAACCCGGACAGCCCCCTTAACCAGGGGAAGATATGTGTCCGGGGGATTGCCGCCATCCAGGGGCTGTACAATCCCTACCGCGTCAAGACACCATTAAAACGCACCAACCCGGAGAAGGGCCCGGATGTTGACCCGGGCTGGGTGGAGATAAGCTGGGACGAAGCCCTGGATACTGTGGCCAGCCGGCTGAAGAAGATCAGGGAGGAAGACCCCCGCAAGCTGGCGGTATGGGAGGGCTGGGGTGCCGCTGAGGTCTTCCTCATCACCTGTAAGGAGTGGGAAAAGAGTGTCAATTATACTCATGGCAGCCTCATCTTTCCCCGGGCCTTCGGGACGCCCAATGAGGTTTTTTCCCATGGCCCCCTGTGCGCTATTCACTATGCAGCCAACCTCGTCCATGGGCAGCATCCCGAGTACATCACCGATCTGCAGCACTGTAAATACCTGATTGCCCCAGGTCGAACCGTGGGCCCCAACGCGGGTTCCCCCCACGCCACCAAGCGCTTCCTGGACGCAATCAACCGGGGGATGAAGCTGGTAACCCTGGACCCCCGCTTCTCACCGGAGGCGTCTAAGGCCTACCGCTGGATACCAGTGAGGCCGGGCACGGAGTTAGCCTTTGCCCTGGCCATGATCCATGTCATCCTCTACGAGATAAAGAAGTTTGATGAGTGGTCAGTGAAGAACCGGACCAACGGCCCCTACCTCATTGGGCCT
>CAZAYK010000101.1:0-4836 GCA_964489415.1 uncultured Dehalococcoidaceae bacterium
GAGCTATGAACGAAGGTTCCTCAGGTGGCAGGAGGCGGAGGCACTGAGGTGGCAGGAAGAAATGACCCAGGCTGTCAAGGCAGCGGTTAATCAGAGCCGGGCGGTATTGGGGGGCAAATTCACCGAGCAGATGGCACCCTACCTCCCCGAGTTCAACTATGACCCCACCGAAGCCCGCTTTATCGGCAGCCCCATAGACTTCATCATCTTCCCCGGCCTGTCCCGGGGTGACCCCCAGGAAATAGTCATCATGGAAGTAAAGAGCGGCCACAGCCAGCTTACCCCGGCGGAAAGAAAGATTCGCCAGCTGGTGGAAGACGGCATGGTCCGCTGGGAACTGATTCAGAGGCCAGCCGGAGAGACCGCCTAGTAAGCCACTACGCTCGACCAAACTCCCGAGCCAGCTGCCCGGAGGTGATACGAATCATGGTTGGCCGGCCGTGGGGGCAGGTATGAGGATTAGCCACCTGCTCCAGCTGCCGCACCAGTTCCCGCATCTCGTCATCAGTCAGCAATTGTCCCGACCTTATCCCACCATGACAGGCAATTGCCACCGCTATCCTCTCCTCCCAATCAGGGCTACCTTCACCAGTCAGAGAGTCGAGCAATTCCCGCAACACCCCGGACCAGTCGGCACCCACTAGGAGGCGGGGCACTGCCCGCACCAGATAGGTACCGCCGCCAAATGGCTCCAGGGAGAAGCCAAACTGGGCTAGACTGGGGTAACACAACCGTAACACCTCTTCCTGCCGGGGGCTCACCTCCAATGCTACCGGCTCGAGCAGACCCTGCACCTCGATTGCCCGCTGCGACCGCTGCCGACGGATCTGCTCAAAACGGACCCTCTCATGAGCGGCATGCTGGTCAATAAGGTAAAGCCCGTCAGGACCCTCGGCAACAATATAGCTGTTCAGCACCTGACCCAGCACCCGCAGCACCGGCAGTGACATTGCCAGTGGTGACGGGGCTTCATCAGGTAACCGAGGGGGATGTTTCCCCATCGGGGCTGAGGCCACCAACCCCTGCCCTCCGGCCGGGGGCACATACCTGGCTGCTACCTCCTCAATCTGCGGCACCGCCATCTGCTCCACCAGAGCCCGCCGCACTGCCTTCTGCACCGCAGTAAACACGGCTGACTCATTGCCAAATTTCACCTCACTCTTGGTAGGATGAATGTTAACATCCACCTCCGGTAGGGGCAGGGAGATATTGAGCACCGCCACCGGATGCCTGCCCACCATGAGCAGCCCGTGATAGGCTTCCTCCACCGCCACAACCAGCAGCCGGCTGCTCACCCAGCGGCGGTTAACGAAGAAGCTGAGGTAGCCCCGCCCGGAGCGGCTCACTGCCGGGGAACTGACCATGCCGGTTACCTGGATGGTGTCCACCCCACCCGGCCATTCCCTGTCCCCACCACCCACCGCCAGCATATTACCGGCCACCTCGGCACCGTAAACCTCAAGGATGCTGTCCATCAGCCGGCCCCGCCCCGGGGTGCTCAGCGTCAGCTTACCATCAATTGACAAACTAAACCTAACCTCAGGATAGGCAAGGGCATACTGACTGACCACATGAGCAATGTGGCTGCTTTCGGTGGCTACTGACTTGAGGAACTTAAGCCTTGCCGGCACCCTGCTGAAGAGATTACGCACCGTTACCGTGGTGCCTGTGGTCCGCCCCTGACTTTCCCGCTTAACAATCACCTCATCCTCCAGGCTAAGGTGACTGCCCACCTCCTCACCGGCAGCACAGGTAACCATGTCCACCTGAGCTACGGCAGCGATACTGGGCAATGCCTCTCCGCGAAAGCCAAGACTGCTGATGGACTGCAGGTCAGCCAGGCTGGCTACCTTACTGGTGGCATAGCGCTTAAAGGCAAGCTCCACCTCAGCCGCCGGTATGCCCACACCATTGTCGGTCACCCGGATGAGTTTCACCCCACCACCCCTTGCCTCAACCGCAATCTGGGTTGCCCCGGCATCCAGTGCATTCTCCACCAGCTCCTTCACCACCGACGCCGGCCTCTCCACCACCTCACCGGCAGCAATCTGGGAGATTATCTTCCTGTCCAAAACCCGGATGGTCATCGTCAGCTGGTAATATCCCCTTTCCCGTAATCCAGCACTGGCCTTAATTCCGCTATTCCCGCTTCTCCAGCTTGGCGAAACTCAGCAGCAACTTCTTCACTCCGGCACCATCAAAAGCAACCACCACCTCGGCATCATCCTTCACCTGCCGATAGCTCACCACGATACCCTCACCAAACCGGTCATGATAGACACGGTCACCCGCGGCTAACTGGAGAGCCGCCACCTTGGCAGCCGGGGCTTCCTTCCACGAATACACCGATTCGGCTATCCGGCTCTCCCTACCCACCCCCAGGCCACCACCGGAAATGAGGTGCGGCGGGATATCCAATAGGAAGCGAGACGGCCGGTTCACCGTGCTGCCTCCCATCAGGCTACGGCGAAAGGCACGCACCAGGTACACCCGCCGCTTGGCTCGGGTAATACCAACGTAGCACAGCCGCCGCTCCTCCTCCATCTGCTCCGGGTCATCAAATGACTTAAAATGGGGCAGGATGCCCTCTTCCATACCGACGATGAACACCACCGGGAATTCCAGCCCCTTCGCCTGGTGCAGGGTAATCAGGGTCACCGCATCAACACTGCTATCCAGCCCGTCCACATCAGAGACCAGGGCCACCCCCTCGAGAAAGGCAGCCAGCCCTTCCCGGAGTGGTAAATCGGCATACTCCTGGACCACGGTGCGCAGTTCCAGAATATTCTCCCAGCGCTCCTCGCCATCCACCAGACCCAGTACATAGTTGCGGTAACCGGAGTTGGTCACCACTAGGTCAAACAAATCAACCAGATTAATCTTCTTGCTCTGGGCAATGAATCCCTCCATCATCTGGGTAAACGCCGAGAGGGACCTCGCCAAGCGGGGGCTGAAGAATTTATCTTCCCTAGCCTCGTCTCCTTTGGCTTCGGCAAGAAGCTGCAACGCCCGATATTCCGGTACTCCCCGGGACCTTGCCCACCGGGTCAGTTCCTGCAGGCTGCGGCTTCCGATACCCCGGGGAGGAACATTGATTATCCGCATTAGGCTGACACTGTCATAAGGATTTTGAATGACCCGGAAATAGGCAATGACATCCTTAACCTCCCGTCGCTCGTAGAAGCGGGTGCCCGCCACCAGCCTATAGGGCATCCCGTAACGGACAAAGGCCTCCTCCAGGGCACGGGATTGGGCATTAGTCCGGTACATAACAGCACAGTCACCGGGCTTAACCTCTCCCTGCCGCACCAGGGTGTCGATTTCACTGACGACAAACTGGGCTTCCTCCTGTTCATTATAGGTCTCCACCACGGTGGCGGGCAGACCCACCTCATTATCCGTCCACAGCCCCTTGGGTTTACGCTGCTGGTTGGCGGCAATGACATGGGAGGCTGCCTCCAGGATCATCTTGGTGGAACGGTAATTCTGCTCGAGAAGGACTACCTTAGCCTCGGGATAATCCTCCTCAAAATTGAGGATATTCCGCAGATCGGCCGACCGCCAGGAGTAAATGGACTGGTCAGGGTCACCAACCACACAGATATTGCGATACTTACCCGCCAGTTGCTTCATCAGCTCATACTGCACCAGGTTGGTATCCTGAAACTCATCCACGAGAAGGTGTAGATACCGCGACTGGTATCTGGCTAACAGCCCCGGGTTACTGCGAAACATGCGCACCGTTTCCAGCAGCAGGTCATCAAAGTCGAGGGCATTGCTCTCCCTTAGTAATTGTTGGTAGCGCTGGTATACCCGCTGGACTACTTCCTCAAAATAGCTATGGCTACGCTGCTGATAGTCTGCCGGCGTCAGCAGCCGGCTTTTCGCGGCGGTGATGGCCGATTGTATTGCCCGCGGGGCATACTGCTTAGGGTCAAGACCCACTTCCTGAAGAGCACGCTTGATTAGGCTTATCTGGTCTTCCTCATCATAGATGACAAAGTGGGGGTCAATGTTTATCATCCGGCCATCACGGCGCAGAATGCGGGCACAGATGGCGTGAAAGGTACCGAGAGTCAGGTGGTCCAGGGAACCACTGACCAGATGGCGCAGCCTCTCCTCCATTTCCCGGGCAGCCTTGTTGGTAAAGGTAACTGCCATAATACGCCGTGGGCTCACCCCACAGACCCGGATCAAGTAGGCAATGCGATGGGTGATCACCCTGGTTTTACCACTGCCCGGACCGGCCAAGATCAGCACCGGCCCGTTAATCACCTCCACCGCCTCTCGCTGCGCCGGATTAAGCTCAGCCAGAATATCCATCAATCTAATTATAACACCTCAGGGGATGGTTGTCCTTTTCCGAACCTTGCGATTAAAGCAAGAAAAAAGCACCGGGTAAGTCCATTTTAAGGAACTTCAAATAACCAGCCGGTTAAAAGGCAATAATGCCATTGATACAAACTTGACAAATGTCTCTTTTTGTGCTATTCCTTTGACAAGAAGCAGTTTCACCGGGAGGAAGAGAGATGTTTCCCAGTGAAATGGTGATATTATTGGCTATTGCGGTTAGTGGCGCTGGTCAAGATTTACCAGCCCACCAGACGGATGTCCCCGGTGAATACATCGGCTATTTATGTGATTCACTGGTAAAACGCGGCTTTCTCAAGAAAAGGATGTTCAGTAGATATCAGCTTACCCCCAAAGGTCATGACGCCCTGGCTAGCTTCCTGCGGAAGAATAGAATTATTAAAGAAGACGTTATCAAGAGATTACAGCTGCTTGGTATCGAGATTAGACAAAAACAAGAGCAAACCATAGACGAACTACAAAGGG
>CAZAYK010000102.1:0-4768 GCA_964489415.1 uncultured Dehalococcoidaceae bacterium
AACCGCTGGATAATGTCATATATTTCCTCAACCAGCAGTGGTGCCAGCCCCAGCGATGGCTCATCCAGCATCATCAGCTTGGGGGTTGCCATCATCGCCCGCCCGATAACCAGCATCTGCTGCTCGCCTCCGGAGAGGTAACCGGCAGTATTGCGCCGCAGGTCCTTAAGGCGGGGGAAATAGTGATAAACCATCTCCAGGTCCCGCTTGATCCCATGCCGGTCCCGGCGGTTGTAGGCACCAACCAGCAGGTTTTCTTCAGTAGTCAGGTGCCCGAAGACACGCCGCCCCTCCAGCGCCTGAATAATACCCAGCTTGCCGATTTCCTCAGCACTCTTCTTGTCTATCCGTTCTCCATTCCACTCAATGGTGCCGTCGGTTACCTCACCCTCTTCAATATGCAATAGACCCGAAATTGCCTTCAGGGTAGTGCTCTTGCCGGCGCCATTAGCCCCGAGGAGAGCCACAATAGAGCCGTCCTCAACCTGCAGGGAAACGCCGTGGAGCACCCGGATAACATTGAGATAGGTAACCTCAATGTTATTCAACTTGAGCATATCTTCACCCTCTTCACTGGGAGCCCCACCATGGTGGGGCTCCCGGGTTATCCCACACTATTTACCAAACCAGTCAAATTCCTCGTACTTGACCAGTGGCGCCTCGATCCAGTCAGTTATGGGGACAATCTCACCATTCCTCACCTGAAATACCCGCAGTGATTTGGATAACCGGTTGTCCCCCGGGACGTAGCTTACCGGCCCGTGCAGCCCCTCAACATCATAGTCCTTGAGCTTCTGGATGCCCTGCTGCTCAACCGCCCGCCACGATTCCACATTACCCTTAGCCAGAACATCATAGCCAGCATTCTCCACGGCCAGCCGCAGAACTTCAGCGATGATTAGGCTTTGGGCCCAGCAGGTAATGTAGTCCATATTGCCCTCATCATCAGGGTGATACTTGCGGCAATATTCCGTCAGCTTAGCCATGCCGGGCACATCATCCCCCCAATTCACCGTGGGGAAGACACCATAAACCCCGTCAACAATGTCCGCCCCGGCAATGTCAACCAGGGCTTTGGTGAAGCTGGCATGGCCACAGCCGATGGTTATCCCGGGATACATACCCAGCTCAAAAGCATTCTTGATGATAACGGCGGTAGGTGCCGGCGTGCTCGAGATGTAGAGCACATCGGGGTTCAGCGCCTTGATTCGAGTCATTGATTCCAATTCGGAGGTGGTGGTGGCAGTATGCTCCTCCACGGCAACAATATCAACCCCCAGTTTATCGGCAGCCGCCTTGGCCGCATCCAGAGCCCCATAACCGGTGGGGTTATTGAGCAGGTGCAGGGCCATCTTCGGCCTTCCCGGGCCCTTCCAGATGTTCTCCATATAGTACCGGGTAAAGGCTGTCCAGTCATCACCGTAATCCGGCATCTGCCCGTAGATATGCTGCGGGGGCCGGTGCAATACCGGGGCATTGAAGCAAGCAATCCCGGGGAATCCTGCCCGGTTGGCGATTTCCATAGAGGCTGACATCATCTTGGATGAGGACGTGGTAAAGAGGAGGCAGCCCTCGTCCATGAACCTCTTGACATTGGTGACCACTTTGGAGGCATCATAGCCATTATCCAGCCACACCACCTCAATGGGGTACCCGTTGACCCCACCCCGCTCTTCATTAATGTATTTAATCGCGTCAAGGTTGGCATGCCCCATGGGGGCTCCCTTCTCCGCAGCCGGACCTGTGGATGGTGTGGTGATGCCTACCTTTAACGTCTTTTTTGCCGGCTCACCCCCAGCACAAGCAGTAAATACCGGCAAGGCAGCAATAAGCAGGGCCAGACAGATAAGCCCAACCAGTAGCAGTGATCTTTGTTTCATCACCATTTCCCTCCTTAAAATTGAATTTGGTTACCCCGGTTAGCGGTTAACAGCTACATGGTGATACCCCCCTCACTGGCTAATATGAGAATGGCCATAGCCGGTAGGCTGCCTTAAGCAGCATCCAGCGGTGGGCCAGCCCCCTCGGCTCCAGTATCAGAAACAGGACAATCACCAGCCCAAACAGCATCGGGGTCACCCCGGTGGCAAAACCCGCCGGTAATGCGGTGAAGGTCGTCTCCAGAAAGGGAACCACCTCTACCATCAACACCTGCTGGAGAACACGGATAAACACCACCCCCAGAATCGGCCCCAGGGTAGTGCCCAGACCGCCAATAATTATCATCCCGATATACAAGATTGACTCGGTCAGGCTGAACTGCTCGGCATTGAGAAAGCCAATCCAGTGGGCCAGGAGTGAGCCGGCAATCCCCGCCATAAAGCAGCCGATGAAAAAGGCCAGCAGCTTGTAATAAAGCAGGTTGATTCCCATCACCTCAGCGGCGAGGTCATTATCCCGGATGGCAATAAAGGCCCTGCCCACCCTGGTCCTGGCCAGATTCTTGGCGAAGAAGGTGCCCAGGACAGCAATGCCCATGATGAGGTAAAACTGGCTCGCCTCGCTCCTGAATTCAAAGCTGCCAATGGCGGCATAGGGCACCTTGATGCCGGTAAAGCCACCGGTTAATGACCAGTGGTTGATGACATAGATGATAATGAACTGGGCAGCGATGGTGGTGATGGCCAGATAGAAGCCCTTCACCCGCACTGAGGGCAGACCGAAGATGATCCCGATAATTCCGGCAACCAGCCCGGCACAGACCAACCCCACCAGGAAGGGAAGCTCCAGCCGGTTGGTCAGGATGGCCGAGGTATAGGCGCCCACGGCAATAAAGCCAGCATGCCCGATGGATAACTGCCCGCAGTAGCCCACCAGGATATTCAGCCCCAGGGCGGCAATCAGGGTAATGCCAATCAGGTTGACCACCCCCAGCCAGTAATTGCTGAAATACAGGGGAGCGGCAAACAGCAAGACTAAAAAGCCAACCAGTAATGCCCAGTGGGTCTTGGTGCGCAGGATGGCCATATCCTGAGCGTAATTATAATTGCGTACCCCGCAAGGCAAACTCATCGGCTATATCCTCTCAATGCGTTCTTCACCAAACAGCCCGTAGGGCTTGATGACCATGACAATGATAATAATGATAAAGGGTATGATATCCTTAACCCCGGCCCATTTAATAATCGGGGTAAGGTAACCACCACCCAGGGTCTCACCGAGGCCGATCACCGGCCCGGCGATAATGGCGCCGATGAAGGAATCCAACCCACCCAGTATCACCACCGAGAAAGCCTTGAGCCCCGTCTCCACCAGCCCGTGGGTGATGCCACCAATACTCGAGATGAGAACACCGCCAATGGCGGCAACCACGCAGGCAAACATCCAGGAACGGGAAAAGACCCTGGTCACCGGGATACCGCAGGCTTGAACCGCCATCTGGTCATCAGCAGTGGCCCTCATGGCGATACCCATCCTGTGATAGCGGAAGAACAGGGTGAGCAGGGCGAAGACCACCAGGCAGATGCCGACCACCCAGACATATTCCTGGGAGACTACCCCGGGGCCGATGTGAATCACCTCCCGGGGAAACAACCGCGGCAGGGCATCAACACTCCACGGCCAGATGAAGGTGACCACCCCCTCGATAAAATAGCCTATCCCCAGGGTTACCGTGATCAGGGCCAAAATAGGCTGGGCGATGAGCGGCCGCAGGGCAAAGCGCTCAATTACCCAGCCGAGAAACAGGGCAAAGAGGACAACCACGGGGAAGGCAACCCAAGGGGGGAGATGGGCCTGAACCAGCATGCTGTAGGTAAACCAGGAAGAAAGCAATACTATCTGCCCCAGCGCCAGGTTAGCCACCCCGCTCGATTTCCAGACGAGGACAAAACCAAGGGCAATCAGGGCATAGACCATACCCACCGCGATACCGCTAATCAAGAACTGGACAAACTCAGCCAATTTCTAAACCTCCCCCGGGCTATATGTCCCTAATCTTAATGGTGGTATCCACCGTCCCTTTTCTGCCATCCCGGTAGGTTACCTGTGCCTGCACCTTAACCTCACGCCGGCCATCATACATGGCATCAATCAACTGTTTATACCGCTCCGCCATGAAATCCCGCCTCAGCTTCCTGGTTCGGGTAAGCTCAGCCTCATCGGGGTCAAACTCCTTGTGCATCAGGACAAACCTCTTCACCCGTGATGGCTCGGGCAGGTAACCGTTTACCCGCACCAGATCCTTGTGCACCAAATCAGCCACCTCATCCTTCTGGGACAGGTCAACAAAGGTAGTATAGGGGATGTGGTTGCGCTCGGCCCATTTCCCCACCATGGCAAAATCAATATTTACTATGGCGCAGACAAAACCCCGTTCCTTACCACCAATAACCATGGCATCCTTAATGTACGGGCTGAAGCGGAGCCGGCCCTCAATGTACTGCGGGGCATATTTGACACCGGAACTCAGCTCCCCCATGTGCTCCAAACGGTCCATAAATATCAGGTGTCCCCGCTCATCAATATGCACCGCATCCCCGGTATGACACCAGCCATCAATCAAGGTAGCCGCCGTCTTCTCCGGGTCCTTATAGTAACCGCTGAACATGCAATCACTTCTCACCAGCAGCTCCCCCTCATCAGTGACCCTGACCTCGAAAGCCGCCGGATGGAGCTCACCCTCCCCGGTGACGATTACGCTGTCAAGGTGGCTGAAGTGCACACTATAGTATTGATCGGTAATTTGAGGTGAGGTAGGCTGTCCGGATTGACACGAACTTAACATAAAACAGACAGTCAAGATCGGAAGAGCACACGTCTGAACTCC
>CAZAYK010000103.1:0-4752 GCA_964489415.1 uncultured Dehalococcoidaceae bacterium
AGGGATATTGCATGGCTGCGAGTTGGCAAACAGGCTGTAGAAAAAGGGTTCAGGCTGCATCATATTGGTACTCTCTTGCATGCCAAGCTGCATCAGGACTTTGGTCGGATATTTGATAAAATGCAGGTTAAAATTTATACCGAGGAAGACAAAGTAAAAGAGATGGTAGAAAAGGCAAGGGCAGTATACGAGCATCGAGATGCCAGAATTGAAGGTATGACTGACGAAACTACTGACATATACTACTCCTGCACACTGTGTCAGTCCTTCGCCCCCAGCCATGTCTGCGTTATCAGCCCGGAGAGAACCGGGCTGTGCGGCTCCTATAACTGGATGGACTGTAAAGCCGCCTACGAGATTAACCCCACTGGCCCCAACCAGCCGGTGGAAAAGGGAGAGTGCCTTGACCCCAAACTGGGAAGATGGAAGGGAGTGGATGAATTTGTCCGGAAGGCATCCCGCGGCAAGATAGACCACTATTACTTCTACAGCATAGTTCACGACCCCATGACCACCTGCGGCTGCTGTGAGTGTATCGCCGCCGTCCTGCCATTATGCAACGGCATCATGACGGTGAACCGGGAATATACCGGCATGACCCCCTGCGGGATGAAATTTACCACCCTGGCGGGAACCATCGGCGGGGGTGTCAGCACCCCTGGCTTTGTCGGCCATGGTAAGTATAATACCACCCAGCGCAAGTTCCTCATCGGCGACGGCGGCCTGCTCCGGCTGGTGTGGATGCCCAAGTCGCTCAAGGAGGAAATCGGTGAGCGCATCAAGGCGAGGGGTGAGGAGCTCGGCGTTCCCGACCTTCTAGACAAGATTGCTGACGAGACGGTGGGAACCACTGAAGAGGAAATCCTCCCCTTCCTTCAAGAGAAGGGGCACCCCGCACTTAGCATGGAGCCAATACTAGGTTAACTAAGGAGGTCCAGAGATGGCACTTACTGGGATAGAGATATTTAAATTACTGCCCAAGACCAACTGTGGCGAATGTGGCGTCCCCACCTGCCTCGCCTTCGCCATGAACCTGGCTTCGGGCAAGGCAGAATTATCCGCCTGTCCCTATATCTCGGAGGAAGCCCGAGCCCAGCTGGCGGAAGCCTCAGCACCACCCATCCTCCCGGTCACCATTGGTGTTGGCGATAGAGCACTAAAGATCGGTGGGGAGACAGTCATGTTCCGCCACGAAAAGAGGTTTGAGAATCCCCCTGGGCTAGCTATCCTCATCAGTGATAGCCTGGCAGAGCCCGAGGTTGACGCCCGAATAGAAAAGGCCAATACGCTCGCCTATGAGAGAGTCGGGTTCACCCTTCGCCCTGACCTAATCGCGGTGAAGGATGACTGCGGGGATGCCCAGAAGTTTGCCGCCCTAGCCAGCAAGGTCAAGGCCAAGAGTGACTGCGCAATGATACTAATGAGCCCCAACCCCGACACCCTGGCCACGGCGGTGAAGGAGTGTGCTGACCGCAAACCGCTGCTCTATGCCGCCACCAAGGACAACCTTGACGCTATGGCCGAACTGGCCAAGGCGAATTCATGCCCGCTGGCGGTAAAAGGTTCTAATCTAGAAGAACTTGTTGAGCTAACGGAAAAACTCACCGCCGCCGGGCTCAAGAACCTGGTCATTGACTCCGGGGCAAGAACCGTCCGTCAGGCATTTCAGGACCAGATAGTTATCCGAAGCGCTGCCCTCAACAAGAAGTTCCGCCCCCTGGGCTTCCCCACCATCACCTTCCCCGGTGAGATGACCGATAATCCCCTGAAGGAGGCGATGATTGCCGCCATGTTCATTGCCAAATATGCGGGCATCATCGTCCTCTCCGATTTCCAGGGAGAAAGCCTGTTCCCATTGCTGGTGGAAAGGTTAAATATCTTCACTGACCCGCAGCGCCCGCTGGCCACCACTGAAGGAATCTACGAAATCAACAATCCTGATGAGAGTTCACCACTGCTGGTTACATCTAACTTCTCACTCACCTACTTTATCGTCTCCGGTGAAATTGAAAACAGCAAGGTGCCCAGCTGGTTACTGGTCAAGGACACTGAGGGGCTTTCCGTGATGACTGCCTGGGCAGCGGGCAAATTCTCCGCCGATGTCATTGCTCCCACGGTCAAGAAGAGTGGCATTGAACAAAGGATCAAGCACCGCAAATTGATAATTCCGGGGTATATCGCTGCGGAAAGCGGTGGCCTTGAGGAAGAATTACCTGGCTGGGAAATCATGGTTGGGCCCAGAGAGGGAGCCCACATCCCGGCCTATCTCAAGACATGGAAGTCTTAGGAGGAAATAATGATCCTTATCGGGGAAAACCTAAACATCATGTCACAGACCATCGGCCCGGCCCTCCGGGAGAGAAACCCCCAACCCATCCAAGAATTGGCCAAGGCAGAAGCGGAAGCCGGGGTTGACTATATTGACCTCAACATTGGCCCCGCCCGAAAGGGTGGGGCGGAACTGATGGAGTGGGTGGTCAAGACAGTGCAGGAGGTTACCGATAAACCCCTCTCCCTAGACACGACTAACCTAGAGGCAATGGAAGCTGGCCTGAAGGCGTGCCAGAACCCGGCATTAATCAATTCCGTTTCCCTGCAACCGGAGAGATTTGAAAAGGGGATACAGCTAGCTAAAGAATATAATGCCGATGTCATTGGTCTGCTGTGGAGCGCTGAGGGAATGCCCCGCGACGCTAATGAGCGAGCGATGCATACTGTTGACTTTGTCTATAAAGCCAATGAGATGGGCATCCCCAATGAGAAGATCTGGATAGACCCGATAGCCAGCCCGGTGTCAGTGGAAATCAACCAGGTAAAGGCCTGCGTTGAGTTTATGAGCATGCTGGGCGAGATTGCCCCGGGCTGTAAATCCACGGTGGGCTTATCCAATGTCTCCAATGGCACCCCCGCCCGCCTCCGCCCCCACCTCAACCGCACCTACCTGATAATGCTGATGAGGTACGGGTTATACTCCGCCATTGTTGATGCCTTCGATAAGGAGCTGATGGCAATTGCCCGAGGTGAGATGCCAGAAATCGTTGACCTGGTCCACCGGGTAATGGACGGTGAGAAACCGGATATGGCCTCATTAAGCCAGAAGGAGCAAGAATATGTGAAGACGGTAAGGGTACTGACCGGGCAATCACTTTATTCCCACTCCTGGCTTGAGATATAGCCCCGGGAAGGACCGGGTAAGCTTGGGGATGGCTAGAGACAGATTTGCCGATGAAAGATAAGAAGCTGACCTTGCCCCAAAAGAAATACCAATACGGCTATGAGCTTGCCTACCAAATTGCTAGCGAGCGGCTAGCCAATATTGGTGATATTAAGCAACAATGTCTTCGCAGTGGAGCTCAATATATAGACCCCCGAAGAGTCAGTCTAACCTACCTGAACCAGCCCTATCTCATCTCCATCCCTGATGCTGAAGTCTCACTGATGACAGGTAAGGAGGAGGTGCCAATACGGGAAAAAATCCTCATCCTCCACTACCTTACCCAAGCCAAGGGCACCCCCCTCTCCAACAAGCTGGTAACCTATCGGGAGCTGAAAGAAGGCTCCCTGTACACCCCGGTGTTTTACCAGCGGGCGATAAAGCCCATCGTTGACCACTTTGGCAACCACCCCCAACAGCTAGTGACCGCCTCGGCACCCTTAGGCGGAGAGACGGCGGACTACGGAGATGTTTCAATAATCATCCCCGCCTTCCCCCGGGTGCCGATAACCCTGGTATTATGGAAGGGTGATGATGAGTTCCCCCCTGAAGGGAACCTGATGTTTGATAGCACCGTCCCCGATTACCTGACCAATGATGATATCCATACCCTGTGCGAGATTATTGCCTGGAGGCTGGTTAGGCTGCTTGAGACAGGAGGTGATAGCCCTGGCAACCGATAGTTCGGCCAAAGCCGATTTTCAGGACAAGTTAAGGGAGATTCTCTCCCACCATAGCGGCGATAGGCAGGAGCTAATTCCTATTCTGCAGGAAACCCAGGAACGGTTCCGCTATCTGCCCGCAGAAGCCATGCGGGAAATTGCCCGGTTTCTCAAGGTGCCGGAAAGCACCGTCTATGGAGTAGCCACCTTTTATGCCCAGTTCAAGCTGACTCCCCTAGGCAGGAAGATTTGCAAGATATGCCGCGGCACCGCCTGCCATGTCCGCGGTGGTGCCAAGATATTGGAGGAAGCCGAAAAACAGCTGGGCATTAAGGCGGGGCAGACTACGGAGGACCTGGAGTGGACCCTGGAAACGATAGCCTGCTTCGGCTCCTGTGCTCTAGCCCCGGTAATGGTGATTAACAATAATGTCCACGGCCGGATGTCAACGGCTAAGGTAAAAGCAGTACTCTCGGCTGCAGAATAAGACAAGAGGTGCGCCAAGTGAACCTTGAGGAGATACAAAGGAAGGCAACCGCCGAGTGGGAAGCCCTGACTAAGCAGGAGCACCCCCACATCATCATCGGGGCGGCTACCTGTGGCCGGGCGGCCGGAGCCCTGGATGTTATTGACGCCTTTACTACCGAACTGGCCAAACACAATATTAAGGCAACCATTACCCAGGTGGGCTGTATTGGCATGTGCTATGCAGAACCCCTGGTTGAGATAGCCAAGCCCAACCGCCCCCACATCTGCTACGGCAATGTTACCCCACAACTAGTCCCCCAGCTCATCGAGGATTATCTGATCAAGGATAACCCCCGCCCCGATCTAGCCCTGGGCACCATCGGCGAGGAAGGCATTGAGGGTATCCCC
>CAZAYK010000104.1:0-4727 GCA_964489415.1 uncultured Dehalococcoidaceae bacterium
TAGCCTATTAGCGCAAATTGCTGACAAAAGGCACAAACTCAGGCAGTCTTTATTTTGTCTCTGCCCAGGGGATGTTGGGGTTAAGCAGCCTAGCCCGGTACAGCCTCCGTTTCGCCTCAGCAGTGCCCCTCAATTTCAGATTCAAGAAATCAAGCTCATACTCCTCAATCAGCCCCCCGCCGGCGAAGCTAAAATAGCGGTTGTCCCCGATGATAATGTGGTCAAGGACATCAAGGCGCATAATCTTGGCGGCATAGACCAGCTCCCGGGTCAGCTCCTTGTCCTGGGTACTAGGCTCGGGGTTACCCGAAGGATGGTTATGAACAAAAATGAGGGAAACAGCGTTAGCTTTAAGGGCACCCTCCATCACCTCACGAAGGGAAACAGCGCTGCTGTTCACCGTGCCGACAAAGAGGTCAATAGTGTCAATAATCTGGTGCTGGCTGTTGAGGTAGATGACCTTGAATACCTCTTTTTTCAGGTCACGCATGGAGTGGTAGAGATAGTCAAAGACCTCCTGGGCTGATTTATAGACGGGTTTATCCCGAAGCTTCTCCTTGAGGAACTCCCGGGCGACTTCCTGCACCAGCTTGATGCCAAAGGCACTATGGGGGCCGATCCCCCTTATTTGCTGCAGCTCTTCAAGGGGAGCGCCGAGGACACCACGCAGGGTTTTAAACCGCTTAATGGCTTCCTTGGCGGGTTGTTTACAATCCTTACGCGGGGTGCCCAGGCTCAGCAGTAATTCCACAATTTCATAGTCGTGGAAGCCAGCCAGCCCTGATTTGAGGAACTTCTCCCGCAGTCTCCTCCGATGACCCTGATACAAATCACCCGCCGGCATGGTGGGAACTTTCCCAGCAGAATCGTCTTCCTCCATATTCTACCACTCCGGGGCAAGTGCTTCTATTTATCTATTGTCTCGACTCTAATCCCCGACTCCCCCACTATCTCGGCTAGCTGCTGGTGCAGTTCAGGGCAGTAATCGGTGGCTATGTCAGCCAGCCTGAGGTTAGTAACCTTGTTCCCGTTGGTTATGGATAATGCCACTTCATCCTGACCGGGGTAATCCCGGAGGAGAGCCACCACCCGGTGCAGGCGGGCGATATCGCTGCCCTCATCCTCGGTCTGGCTGATATTGATTACCACCCGCCGGCTCCCGGTGGGTGCCGTCACCCCCTCCGCCACCGGTTTGGCGGCTGGTGGCGCCTCGGGCAGTGAGATGGCCTCCTCCCGCGGCACGGGCTGGTAGCGGCGCACATTCTCACAATTGAGCTGAACACGGTCATCCTTAACCCTTACCTTGCCCTCAATGAGCAGGATATTTCCTTCCACCCACAGTTCCTTGGTCTCGGCATAGACCCGGGGCCAGACCATAACCTCAAGCTGGCCATCAAGGTCCTCAACAATAGCACTGGCAAAGGATTGCCCGTCCCGGGTGAGCAGGTAGCGAACCGAAGCCACCACCCCGGCGACAACCACCGTCTGCCCGGCCAGCTCAGCATCAATCTGGCCGCAGAGGATGGCCTCAGCGCTGACATTACCCGCCACCGAACTAAAGGGATGCTCAGAAAGATATACCCCTAAAAGCTCCTTTTCCCAGCTGAGCTTCTCCCGGGCCGAGGTATCATCCGGCACCAGGTCAAGGCGGGGCAGGGGTACCGGCATCGTCTCCCCCCACAGGTCAAACATGGTCGCCTGGCCGGTTTCCCGCAGGCGCTGCTCCCGCTGCGCCAGAGACAGGATACGGCTAACGTTGCTTAGCAGCGTGGCCCGCTCACCGAGGCAGTCCAGTGCCCCGGCCTTAATCAGGCTCTCCATCACCCGCCGGTTGACCGCGCGCAGGTCAGCACGGCGGCAAAAATCCTCAATAGACTGAAACTCTCCCCCCTTATTGCGGGCGTCAATAATGGGCTCCACCGCCCCAGGACCCACATTCTTGATGGCGGACAGACCAAAGCGGATGGCAGGAGCCCCGCTATCATCCCTTTCAATGGAGAAGTTGACCTGACTGCGGTTGACATCCGGGGGCAGTATCTTGATGCCCAGACGGCGGCACTCGGCAACGGCACTGGCTATCTTCTCGGTGGCACCGGTATGATTAATCAGGAAGGCGGTGATGTATTCCGCGGGGTAATTTGCCTTGAGATAAGCGGTTTGATAGGCAATGAGGGCATAGCTGAAGCTATGCGCCTTGTTGAAGGCATAGCCGGCAAAGGGTTCAATGAGGGCAAAGACCTCGGCGGCGACCTCGGCCGAGAATCCCTTCTTCTTGGCACCGGCAATAAAGTTACGCCTCTCCTTCTTCATCACCTCGGGGATCTTCTTGCCCATCGCCTTGCGGAAGATATCCGCCTGCCCCAGACTGTAACCGGCTAACGCCTGCACAATGAACAGCACCTGATCCTGATAGACAATCACCCCGTAGGTTTCCTCCAGGATGCTGGCCAGAGCCGGGTGGGGATAACGGACAGGCTCCAAGCCATGCTTGGCCTTGATAAAGGTGGGGATGTGCTCCATGGGCCCGGGGCGGTACAAAGCCACCATGGCGGCAATATCGCTGAAGGTGGTCGGCTTGAGTTCTTTGATGTAGCGGCGCATCCCCGCCCCTTCCAGCTGGAACACACCAGCCGTTTCCCCGGAAGAAAGCAGGGCGAAGGTCTTCGGGTCATCCCGGGGGATATTCTGCAGGTCAATGTCAATGCCATGGGTGTGGTAGATAATCTCCTTAGCCTTGCCCAGAATGGTAAGATTAGCCAGCCCGAGAAAGTCCATCTTTAACAGGCCAATACGGGCAATATCTCCCATGGCGAACTGGGTCATCACCGCCTCATCCCCATTGACCCGGCTACCCCGCTGGAGGGGGACGTACCGGGTAAGCGGCTCCCGGGCAATAACCACCCCGGCAGCATGGGTGCTGGCATGCCGGGCGATACCCTCCACCTTCCGGGCAGAGTCAACCAGATTACGCACTATTTCATCCTCGTGGTAGATTGTCTTAAGTTCATTGTTTTCCGCCAGGGCCCGGTCCAGGGTCATCCCCGGGGCATTGGGCACCAGCCGGGCCACCCGGTCCACGGCACCATAGGGGATGCCCAACGCCCGGCCCACATCCCTGATGGCGGCCCGGGCCCCCAGGGTACCGAAGGTAATTATCTGGGCAACATGGTCATTCCCGTACTTCTGAGAGACATAGGAGATAACCTCATCACGGCGGTCATCCTGGAAATCAAGGTCGATATCGGGCATCTCCTTACGCTCAAAGTTTAAGAAGCGCTCAAAGACCAGCCTGCTTTCAATGGGGTCAATCTGGGTAATCCCCAAGCAATATAAAACGATGCTGGCAGCAGCACTGCCCCTCACCCCGAAGAGGATGCCCTCCCTCTTGGCAAAAGAGATGATGTCCCAGACGACGAGAAAGTAGTTGGCAAACTGGGTCTTTTTGATTACCTCCAGTTCGTATTCCAGCCGCTGCTTCACCTCCGGGGTGAGCTGGGGGTAATAGCGAGGCAGGTTTTCATAACACATTTCCGCCAGGAACTGGTCAGCCGTTTTCCCCTCGGGCACCGCTACCTCGGGCAGGTGGAGGCGCCCAAAGTCAAGCTCAAGGTTACACATCTCAGCAATGCGCTCCGTATTCTCCACCGCCAGGGGGATATCACGGTAAAGCTCCGCCATCTCCTCGGGGCTCCTCAGGTAGAAGAAGTCCCCGGCCATCCTGAACCGTTTCTCATCGTGGATGGACGAGTTAGTCCCAATGCACAGCAATAGGTCATGAGCGGCGGCATCCTCACGGTTGACATAGTGCACATCATTGGTAGCCACCAGGGGTATGCCGAGCTCGCTGCTCAGACTAAAGAGCGCCGGATTTACCTGCTCCAGCTCCGGAATGGGGTGCCGCTGTATTTCCAGGTAGAAATCACCAAATGTCTGCTTATACCACCGTGCTGCCTGCTTGGCCTCCTCAAACCGCCCGCTCAGGATTAACTGGGGAATCTCCCCTTTAACACAGCCGGAAAGAGCAATCAGCCCTTCATGATACTCTTCCAGCAGTTCTCGGTCTACCCGGGGCTTATAGTAAAACCCCTCCAGGTGGGCTTTGGTGGTTAACTGGATAAGATTCTGATAGCCGGTTTGGTTTCTGACCAGGAGAACCAGGTGGTAATTGTTCTTGCCTCCCGGACGGCGACTGGTATGGCTGTCCTCCGCCACATAAACCTCACAGCCAATGATGGGCTTAATACCGGCTTTCCGGGCCGCCTCATAGAACTCAATCACGCCATACATGACGCCGTGGTCCGTAATCGCCACGCTATCCATGCCCAGTTCCTTAGTCCGTGATACCAGCTGGGAGATACGACACATCCCGTCAAGCAAACTGTATTCGGTATGGACATGGAGGTGGGTAAACATCAGCCTGCCTAATTATAACACAGCCCTGGTGGCGGGGGTATCCTTCCCGGACTTAATGGGGTAAAATCTGAGGGGAAGATTGGTGGAGATAAAAAATTTGAGAGCCTTACGCACTGTGACCCAATGGTTGTTTATCCTTGGCTTGCCCTGGCTGCTGCTGTCGGCCAGTATTGCCGGAGCCGTCAATAGCCACTGGCTGTATCACTATGGCTTCAACAAATACAATATCAGCCAGACCACCGGCCTAACTGATGCTGAGCTGGATAATATCGCCCAAGGGTTGATTAATTATTTTAATTCCGACGAGGATTATA
>CAZAYK010000105.1:0-4702 GCA_964489415.1 uncultured Dehalococcoidaceae bacterium
AAGACTGGCGCTAAACAATCTAAAGATGATAATAGAAGCTGCCGGGTTTTCTCTGGGGAACGTGCTCAAAGTAACCGCCTTCCTGGACGATATGAAGGATTTTAATACGTTCAACGAAGTCTATAAGGAGTTCTTTGGCAGTAGTAAGCCAGCAAGGGCATGTATTCAAGCAGGAAGATTACCCAGTGGGTGGAAGGTCGAGGTCGAGGCGATTGTTGGAAGATAGGCTCAGCCGAATCACGCCGGAGAGCAGACTGTTTTCCACCCCGGAACATCCCGGAGTCACCTTGACCAGAGGGAAGGGTTCGGCTAGCTAAGCTATATTCACGAAGGAGGGCATTTAATATCAATGGTAAATCAGAAGGTTCCCTATCCAGACCTAGATACGCCGGCCATTCTTGTCGATCTGGACAAGCTGGAGGCAAACATCAGCCGGATGGCGAAGATGACGGCGGAAGCGGGGTTCAAGCTCAGACCGCACACCAAGATACACAAGGGTACCTACATTCCTGAGCTGCAAATTAAGGCTGGTGCCTGTGGGGTATCCGTATCTAAGCTGAGTGAAGCCGCCGTCTATGTTGATGCCGGGATAGAGGGGGTGGAGATCGTCCACCCGTTTTACGGTGACCACAAGCTAAGGGCACTCAAGGAGCTTGTTGCCCGGGCGGAAATAAGGTGTGTGGTGGACAGCATCCAGGGAGCCGAGGGCATCTCTCAGGTTGGCACAGCTATGGGTAAGAAGATCCCTGTACTCTTGAAAATCTTCATTAACTTGAAACGCTTTGGCGTCCTTCCTGGCGAGCCGGCGTTAGCCGTGGCCAAGGAGCTTGTTCAGATGCCTGGTATCGAGCTTGTCGGCATTATGGGTCATGAATCTGCCTGGACGGCACTGTCGCAGAGTTCAGCACCGTGTAAGGAGGATGTTGAGCGGCTCGCTTATCAAGCCATGAAAGTAATGTCGGAGACTGCCCGGCTGCTCAGAAAGGAAGGAATACCGGTAAAGGAGGTTATTTGCGGGGCAACCCCCACGGCGCGGTACTTATGCCGCTATGCCCGTGAATTCCCGGAGGTTACCGAGATTCACCCAGGGGGGTATGTCTTCGGTGATTGGATGTATATCACTGCCTACGCCGTGACCGAAGAGGAGTGTGCCGCCACCATCCTGACCACCGTGGTTAGCACGCCGGCTCCGGAACGAGCGTGCATTGATGGGGGTGCCAAGACATTTTCGTCTGACCCTCTACTGGTTAGGGCGACTATATCTGGTGAGGGGAGCTCGTGGAAGCCTACCTTCGGCAGTGTTAAAGGGCGCCCCGATATTAAGCTAACCGCGGTAACGGAGGAGATTGGCATCTTGACTCTCACTGACCCCAGCAGGGGTCTAACCATTGGTGAGCGGCTAGAGATAATACCTAATCATATATCTCTGGCGGTCAATTTGAAGGACACGATTTATGGGGTGAGGAACGGTGTGGTAGAGCGAGAAATTCCGGTCTTGTGTAGAGGCATGGACTATTAGCAAGTAGTCTGTATCGCCAGCTCAGCACAATTTATTGTGGGGGTATTGAAAAATGGAAGTAACCGGAAGCGAAGTAACCGCAAAAAGCGTGGATAGGTTAGCTACCACGGAGATGAGATTTGGCGGCCGGGCTGATAGGGGTATCATTGTTCCCCTGTATGAGGCTGCCTGCAGGAAGGTTGGTGACCGGCCGCTGAGCCTGGTGGCTGCGGAGAGGGTTTTACAGGAAGTTAAGTCCGGTGACAACGTAGTATTAATAACCGGAGTAGCCGCTATGCCCTATGTGCCTTATGGGGAGACTGATGGCCCACTGGGGGTAGCTAGTTTGGCACGTGCGGTTAGGTTGGGATTAGGCGCATTGCCCATAATCGTGACGCCACCCCGCGATGTGGAACCTACCAGCCGTACTGTTCAGGCAGCAGGGTTGAATATAATGGAATACAGTGAGGCTAAGGATACCACTGTTAGTGCGGCAACTATGGTGACCTTTTCCGCCGTGGAAGCAGAGGAGAGCAAGAAACTTGCCGCCGCCATAATGGCTGAATACACCCCCAAACTGGTGGTATCAGTAGAGGTGATTGGGCCCAATAGAAAGGGTGTCAAGCACTTCAGCAGCGGCTTGCCCTTTGAGGGGTCAGGGAAGGCCGCCGGGGTTGAGCACATTTTTTATGAAGCGGCTTCCCGGGGAATACTCACTGTGGGGTGCATAGACCAGGGCAATGAAATAGGGAGTGGAACCATTGAGGAAGAGGTGCGAAGAATAGTCCCCAATGCTGATGTTTGCCGTTGTCCCTGCGGAGCTGGGGCGGCCTGTGCGGTTACGGCGGACGTTACTTTCCCCAGCGCCATTTCTAACTGGGGGGCATATGCCATCACTGCTATGTTGGGCTTCTTGCTCAATAAGCCGGGAATCCTTCAGGATCCTTATACGGAACGGCGCATGCTGGAGGCGTGCATCTTGGCCCGGTGTGTTGATGGTGTCACCGGTCAGCCGGCTATGTCAGTAGATGGTGTTGGTTACCAGGCTCAAGAAGCTTTTATTACCATGCTGCATACCACTATCGAGAATGCCCTCTCTGGCCTAGGTGTCCAGCGGAAGAAGTAGGGACACAGCGAATGTCGGGCAGTCCCCGTTAGATAAATCAGGCGGGGGTACTGCTCTAGGAAAGGGGGTGACCAAGCCAAGAAAGGTTCTCTATAAGGAGGTTAAATAAGAAGAGGAGGATGCCCATTATGAGAAAGAACATAGCTTTTCTGGTTTTCACAGTCTTGCTAATAGGTAGTATAGTGGCTACTGGGTGCACCAAACCGGCCCCGTCCCCAGCGCCGGCTCCGGCTCCAGCGCCTACGCCAGCCCCGGCCCCGGAGAAGACCTGGAAGGTTGACGCTCAGTGCGCCATTGGTGAGAAGTATTACCTTATGCCAACCATGCGGCGCACTATTGACAACATCAGGGAGCGCACCAACGGACGGGTTGACATCACCCTTTATCCTAACAGCGGTCTGGGTATCAAGGGGGCGGATAATCTACGGGCGGTCAGTGATGGTTCTCTGGGGATGGCCTGGATCCCCACTCCCTATCTAGCCGGCGAGATACCTCTAGCCCAGATTGGAGACCTCCCCCTTTTGGCTGAGTCTTCATTTGAGGCAGAGGCGGTATGGCACGCTAACTGGGATACCCTGGAGGCAGCCTTTGCCGAACGTAATGTGAAGCTGCTAAAAATGACCCCTTATGCCAAACAGCTACTGGGCAGCAAAGAGCCGGTGGTAACCCTGGAGGACTGGAAGGGATTGCGGATAAGAAACCCCGGGGGCATAGCCGGGAAGATTATAGAGGCCTTGGGGGCTACACCGGTAACTGTTGAAAGTGCTGAAATGTTCTTGGCCTTACAACGGGGCATTGTTGACGCGGTGGTCACTGCCCCGGGGTCACACTATGCCATGAGTACCTACGAAATCCTGAATTATATATCTGATTTTGGCTGGTATGCCTGCCAGGCGTTGATCGTCAACAAGGATCTGTGGGAATCCTGGCCAGATGGCATTAAGTATGTGGTACTTGATGAGGCAATAAGGGAAGAAAGACGTGGCGTTGTCGAGGCGGTTACCCTGGGAGGACCAGAAATCTTGTTCACTGTGGGCATGGAGCCGGTGCAGGTCTCTGACGAAGTCGTCAACAAGGCCTATGAGATAGCCCCTGCTCTTTGGGAAGAGTGGGCCAGTGAGTATGGTCCGGCGGAAAAGGAGGCGCTTGCCTTGGCCAGACAGGTTGTTGGGCATTAGTTCAGGTTCATCCCGTTCTTGGGCGTGGCAAGCCTGAATTGGATTCTTGATACTGGCTGGCAGTGCCAACGCCAGCGGCGGTTATCAGAGCTACCCAGGGGTGCGTCCGGGTAAGATAGATACCCTCTCTCCGGGGATGACTGCCGGGAGAGGGTATCTATCCATGGCGTGCAATGTGGAGGCTCTTGCCATCAGTTAGTAGTGAGGTTTAAGGTGGACAAAGTAAGGGCATTAGTTGATGCCTTTGACCGTGGGGTAAGTGTCGTGACCCGCAATTTGGTAAGGATAGCCACGGTAATGCTTATCCTGCTGGTACTGCTGGTGGTGCTGGAGGTAATTCTGAGGAAATTAGTTGGCCTTTCCCTCCAAATAACCACCGAGTATTCGGCGTACCTCTCCTGTGGCATAATCTTTCTTGGCCTGGCTAAGACCTTTAGGAGCGGGAGCCACCTTAGGGTGGAAATACTTATTTCCCGTTTGAGTCCAAAGGCTCGGCGATACACTGATTTCTGGGCCAGTATTCTGGGTCTCATCTGTCTCTCCTTTCTCTTTAAGTACACCCTAGATATGGTTATCACCTCCTATCAGGTTGGGGCGTTAAGCCGAGAGACTTGGCTGACTATTGGTGGTCATGTTATTCAGACGCCACTGTGGATACCCCAGCTCATGATACCTTTTGGGGTTGGTATTTTCGCGCTGGAATTGATAGTCCACACGGCCAGACTGGTCTTCAATTTCGGGGATAAGGGCACTAAAAGAGCACCCGAGAGCGAGGAATTTCTCATGGGGGGACCTGAGTGATGGCTAATACTGCCCACCCCGCCTGGTGGTGCCGCCCACGGTTGAGTGATGCCCGGCTCCGGAGAGGCTGATTAATTTGGTAAGCTGGAAATGGAACTT
>CAZAYK010000106.1:0-4698 GCA_964489415.1 uncultured Dehalococcoidaceae bacterium
CGAGGAGTTCTAGGTATCGTCACCTTAAGTGGGGAAGGGGGGACTCGAACCCCCACGCCTTACGACACGTGATCCTAAGTCACGCCCGTCTGCCAGTTCCGGCACTTCCCCGAAAACAGAGTTTAACTCACGCCGTATTTTACCACAAGTGCCCCAACCAGGCTAGATAATGGGAAGCACCGGGGCAAATGTTTTTACCCTTTGTTTACACACCAAGCCATAATCTTTATGCCTTGTTCCCCTGCCTGCCGGTAAACTGCCTGCCAGAGAATCGGAAAGGTTAATCCAATGGCAGTACCGGTACCGGGAATACACAGCAAACCATCTCACTACCCCGGGGAGATTGCCCGCCGACAAAAAGCCGAGATGGCGATAAAAGCCTCGTATGTCTTCCTCCAGATGAGTGACCTCCTCCTAACCATGATCGGGGTGTCCCTCGGTTTTTGCGAAGTAAACATAATAATGAGGAACATGCTCGCTAGCCCCGGGCAACTTATCCTTATCAAGCTGGTCATTCCCCTGTTCATTGCCTGGCTTGTCCCCGGCAGGCTCCTCGTCCCCGCAATCCTGCTCTTGTCTCTGGTGGTTGGCTGGGACATCAAAGAGTTGGTAATGTTACTTTTCTGAATTTGATAAAGCCTTCACTGATTTGGGTAACCCCCCAATTAAAATGGGTATTAACCTAGATGTTTCGCCCGTTTATAGCTCTTATAATCCCCCTGAGGTGGCTTAAAAAATGAACCGTCAGCTAACTGCCCACCGTGAAGTATCCCCCGGCTTTAAAGCCAGGAAGCTGCGTATTGCCCAGATGCTGACCCGTCAGGAACTAGCCCAAATTGCCGGCGTATCCCCGGAGGATGTTGACCTGCTGGAACACAACCTGCCCCTCCGGATGGAGGCTAAACTCAATCTTTTCCAGGCATTGTGGGCCAGAAAAGGTCACCAGGAATAAAGCAGCCACTGCCCGTCTTACGCCGGTTTACCCCCAGCTAGGGATTACCCGCAGGTATCATCTCATTCCCTCAGTCAGTAACTTGCGAGATTACACCCACAGAAAATAGGTGATAGCCATCTCTGCCGGTAAGGTAGCCGGAGGTAGTATTGATAGGGGAACCTGCTCACCCCTTAATGCTGAACTAAATCTAGCGGCCAAGCTATCAGTGGACGCCTGGTTACGGTGTGACGAGAGGACGAAGATGACCACCAATAGAACCTCGGCAGTAGCCCCCGCTCAGAAGGGGAAGCCCGTGGCCCAGACTCCCTCAGGGGATAATTACCCTGAGAGGGAACTGGCTGAACTCAGGGCCATCTGCGCCGAGGTGCAAAGGATACGGGCCTGCGCCCGTCAGGAACTGGAGCTGGCCCGGCAGATGAGGGCTGATGCCGAAAGATACCGGCGTGAAACTGAAACCAAGGTACGCAGCGAGGCACAGCGGCTCGCCCTGCAGACCCGCCTTGCCCTCCGCAAAGAAATAGCCGAACTAAAGCGCCAGGCCGGTGAGGAAATCCAGAGGATACTGGCCGATATTCGCCTGATCCGGATCGCCGCCCAGAAGGAACTGGAAACCCAGCAGAGATTGAACAGTGCTTCCCGAATTACCGCCTTATCTGCCCCCAAGAAACGCACTAAGAAGGAAACAAGAAAAGAAAAGGAAGCCGTCACCTAAAACATGTTTTCCCCCCTCCATGAATCCCCTCATCACCCCTGTCACCATCGCCTTTGAGCCAGTTGCCCCGGTGATGTAAAATAATGAGGTTAGTCACCAAGGCTGACAGGAGGAAATGATGAAATTATGGGGTTTTTTATTGGCCGGGCTACTGGCAGCAGTGCCGCTTCTTTCCGCTTGTGGCCCCAGTGAGGCGGAACGGGCTTATCAGGAAGCCTACCGGCAGGCGCTGCAGGATTACCAAAAGAAACTGGAAGAGTACCACAAGCAACAAGAAGCCTACCAGAAGGCACTAGCCAAAAGCCTGGAAGAGTATTTAAAAGCCTACCAAGAATATCAAAGAAAGCTCCAGCAAAAACAGCTCCAGGAACAGCAAGCTGGTGAGTAAGCCCGGCTCACCTTCCCCCGGCGGCAACTGTCACCGCCCTGGCTAGGTTCCCACCTTACCCAGAGCAGGCAGCCTTGTTTACATCTCAGACAATCAGAATACGAACCAGGAAATCATGAGCATCAAGCAAAATGTTCGCCACATATTGGCGGAGCTGCCCCAAGGTGTCCAACTGGTAGCCGCTGCCAAAACGAGAAGGCCACATGAAATTCTGGAGGCAGTTGCCGCCGGTGTTACCATCATCGGTGAGAATTATATCCAGGAAGCGGAAAGAGCCCGCGCCGTGGTGGGCAACAAGGTGAAATGGCACTTTATCGGGCACCTCCAGAAAAACAAGGTGAAAAAGGCAGTAGCCATATTTGACATGATTGAAACCGTCGATTCTGTGGAAATCGCCACCGAGATTGACAGGAGATGTGCCCAGATCGGTAAGATAATGCCGGTGCTAATTGAGGTAAACAGTGGCCGGGAAAAGCAAAAGAGCGGAGTATTCCCGGAAAAGGTAGAGCAACTAGTCAGGGAAATCTCCACCTTACCCCACATTAAGGTTATGGGGCTGATGACCATGGGGCCCCGGTTGGGCAATCCTGAAGATGCCCGGCCTTACTTTGCAGAAACGAAACGGATTTTTGACCGAATCAAAGGGCTCAACCTGCCTCATGTTGAAATGAAGTATTTGTCAATGGGGATGACCAACTCCTATAGGGTTGCCATAGAGGAGGGGGCTAATATCGTAAGAATAGGCACCAAGATATTTGGCGAGAGGGACTATCCATGAGGGTATCCGCCCCTTACCTTGAAAAATCCGTGACCATAGGTTAAAATCCAAGCCATGCCAGTTCACTCCGAAGTGGTTGATCATCATTACATGGAAGCTAACCATGTATGAAAAAATAATGGTGCCATTAGATGGTTCTCAGTTGGCCGAGGTCGCCCTGCCCAGCGCTGAGGAACTGGCAGGAAGGCTGGGGTCCGAGATTATTCTGCTCTCGGTCAGTGAATCGCCCGAGGCCCAGGATTACCACAAGCACCAAATCTATATTGAACGGAAGGTCACGGAAACAACCAAACGGGTGGAAAAATATATTGAGGACCCCAGCAACCAAGCAATCAGCGTCAGGCCGGTGATTCTGGTCGGCCACCCTGCCGAAGAGATAGTGCGTTATGCCACCAAGGAGAATGTCGGCCTGATTGTTATGGCCACCCACGGAAGCTCGGGCATCAAGCGGTGGACACTGGGGAGGATGGCGGACAAGGTCCTGCGGGCTGCTGAGCGGCCGGTAGCCCTTATCCGCGCCAAGACTGCCTACCCGGGCGCCCCCAAGAAAGGGATAATGCGCAGGGCACTGGTTTCCCTAGACGGCTCCGAAGCCAGCGAAGCCGTGATCCCCTACATTGAAGAGCTTGCCGCCAGGCTCCACACTGAGGTTACCCTCCTGCAGGTGGTGGCACCGGCGTACCGTGTTTATGCCGATGCTGAAGCCTATCTGGAAAGGATAAAAGAGCGGTTCCAAGATAAGGGCATAAGCACCAAATCAGTGGTGAGAATGGGTGCCGCCGCTGAGGAGATTATCAAGGTTGCCGACGAAACCGAAATCGATATTGTTGCCATGTCCACCCACGGGCGGTCAGGCATCGGCCGCTGGTCAATGGGGAGTGTCGCCGATAAGGTCCTGCGGGGAGGAAACACCCCGGTTCTCCTGGTAAGGTCCCCGGGTGCCCCTACTGGGTAAACCAGTAATGGCAAGAAGCCCAATGCCCGGCTAGAAGAGGGGTGTTTTGAAAACCGTTTGCTCCCGTGCCTGCCCCACCGAGATAATGCTAACGGGACAGGAAATGAGCTCTTCCAACCTCTCTACATAATTACGGGCTTGCTGAGGTAGTTGGTCATATTGGTGAACATCCACGATAGGCGCCTGCCACCCGGGCAATTCTTCATAAACAGGCTGGCATCTGGCTAAAGCAGCGACATTAGCCGGGAAATAATCAATAATCTCTCCATCCAGCTTATACCCCACGCATATCTTCAGGCTGGGCAGGGTGTCAAAAACGTCAAGGCGGGTAATGGCGGCTCGAGTAAAGCCATTAACCTGGGTGCTATATCGGGCAGCCACGGCATCAAACCACCCACAGCGACGGGCACGGCCGGTGGTGGTCCCATATTCATGAGCCAGCTCCCGAATCAAGTTGCCGGTTTCATCAGTTAACTCGGTAGGCATCGGGCCACTGCCCACCCGAGTGCAGTAGGCCTTAAACACCCCGAGAATATGCCTGATACTATTCGGCCCCAACCCTGCCCCCAGGCAGCCACCCCCCGCCAGGGGTGAGGAGGAGGTAGTATAGGGATAGGTGCCAAAATCAGGATCAAGCAAGGTCCCCTGAGCTCCCTCTAGCAGAATCAGCTCATCCCGATGCAACGCCTCCACCAGTATCGGCGTTATATCGCGGATGTGAGGTGCCAGCCGCTCACCATACCGGCAATACTGACCATAGATGTCATCCAGCGAAAGCGGGCTACTCCCATAAACCCTGGTTAGAATGGCATTCTTGTGGTCCAGCACGGTGCGGAGCCGGTCCAGGAATAACTCCCGATCCAGAAGGTCACCAACCCTGATACCCAGCCGGGCGACTTTATCAGCAAAG
>CAZAYK010000107.1:0-4662 GCA_964489415.1 uncultured Dehalococcoidaceae bacterium
GTCACCGCGAGGCAGCCACCATAAAGGTGACCGTCACTACCGATGGTGCCGGAGGTGACGGCACCTTCCCCACCGAATTTAGCCGCCAGACTGCCTCCTACCGTGACTGGCTCCACTCCTGCACCCAGGTCTATACCAGCAATGAATTCGTCAACGCCATACTGGAGCGCTCCCTAAGCGATATCAGGCTACTCATGGCGGATAGTGAGGACGGGGGTTTTGTTGCCGCGGGCACCCCGTGGTTCAACTGCCTCTTTGGCCGTGACAGCCTCATTACCTCACTGCAGATGCTTGCCTTCAATCCCCAGATAGCCAGAAACACCCTGCGCATCCTGGCCCGGTGGCAGGGTAAGGAGATAAATGAGTGGCGAGACGAGGAACCGGGCAAGATATTACATGAGCTAAGGACCGGGGAAATGGCATCACTGGGGGAGATACCCATGACCCCCTACTACGGCTCCATCGATGCCACCCCCCTGTTTCTGATGCTGGCGGCGGAGTATGTCTCCTGGACTGGTGACCTGGAATTGGTGCGTGAGCTTGAGCCCCATCTGATGGCGGCACTCAACTGGATTGATAGCTACGGTGACCGGGATGGATGCGGCTATGTGGAATACTGCAAGCGCTCGCCCAAAGGGCTGCTCAACCAGGGCTGGAAAGACTCCCATAATGGGATTGTCAACAGTGACGGGACACTAGTCAAGCCGCCCATTGCCCTTGTCGAGGTGCAGGGTTATATCTACGCAGCGAAAAGGGGCCTGGCCTGGCTTCTTGCCCTCCTGGGGAAACAGCCCCTGGCCCGGCGCCTGCGGCAGGAGGCAGCCAGGCTGCAGAGACGGTTTAACCGGGATTTCTGGCTTGAGGAAGAGGAATTCTATGCCCTAGCCCTAGGCGCTGACAAGAAGCCCGTCACCAGCATAAGCTCAAACCCCGGTCAGTGCCTGTGGACAGGGATAGTTGGCAAAGACCGGGCAGCCAAGGTGGTGGAACGCTTATTCTCCAACGATATGTTTTCTGGTTGGGGCATAAGGACATTGAGCAGTCAGGCAGCCCGCTACAATCCCCTGGGATACCATCTGGGCAGCATCTGGCCCCATGACAACGCGCTAATTGGCATGGGGCTGAAGAGGTATGGCTTTGAAGAGGAACTCAATGAGCTAGCCACCGCCCTTTACGATTGCTGCCGTGCCTTCAGCTACTACCGCCTGCCCGAACTGTTCTGCGGCGTACCCCGCACTGCCCACAGTGTTCCCGTCCGCTACGCTGTTGCCTGCCGGCCTCAGGCCTGGGCCGCCGGGGCATTCCCCCTACTTATGCAGGCTATCCTGGGGCTTAACCCCAACGCCATAGAGAACACAATCACCGTGGTTCGGCCCCGGCTGCCCTACTGGCTGGATGAGGTTGAAGTCAGGGGGCTCCGGGTGGGCAATAATACCGTAGACCTCCTCTACGAGCGGCGCCGGGGGCAAACCAAGGTCTCCGTGCTGGCCCGCCATGGTATTAATGTGACCCTGGCCAGAAAATGGAAGGGTTAACCAGCAATGTTTCCCATCAGGTGTCAAGTCATTAATGACAACAGGAGGTGACGATGCCAATCTACGAGTATGAATGCCAAAAATGCCACTTACGGTTTGAGTTGAGGCGGGGTTTTGGTGAGGATGGGGATGGATTCTGCCCTCAGTGCGGGAGCGAGGCCCGCCGCATCTTCTCCCCAGTTCCCATAATCTTCAAGGGACCGGGGTTCTATGTTACCGATAACCGAAGGGATCATGACCGCGCTTCAGATAAAACCGACCATAACGATAAGGACAAGACACCGCAAGCAGACTAGCTCTTAGTAGAGAAGGGGTAACCATGACCACGGGCAAATTACCCAGAGAGCAATCAGCGGCGAAGCAAGCCAAGAAGGTAACCTTTAAGTGTAAGTATTGCGGAAAAACCCGGCCACTGGAGGAGATGAGAACGGTAACCAGGTTCTTCCCGCCGGTTGTGGTCTGCCGGGAGTGTGACCAGAAACTGCTCTAGAGATAGAGCTGAGGACTACAATGTTGGCGAGGGGCATGGTGAAGCGAGATTACTATGAAGTCTTGGGGGTTGACCGGAACGCGGACCAGGCTACCATCAAGAAGGCGTACCGCAACCTGGCTATGAAATATCACCCCGACCGAAACCCGGGCGATGCCGAGGCGGTAGAGCGGATGAAGGAGATTAATGAAGCCTACGCTGTCCTGAGCGATGCCCACAAGCGGCAGCTATACGATACCTACGGGCATGCCGGGCTGGAGGGCTACACCCAAGAGGACATCTTCCGCGGTGTTGATTTCTCCAGCCTGTTCCGCGAGTTTGGCCTCAGTGACCTCTTCGGCTTTGGCGATAGCCTCTTTGATAGCCTCTTTGGCCGGAGAACCACCTCAGCAAGGGGGCTGAGGAAGGGCCGTGACCTGAGGTATGACCTCACGGTGACCCTGGAGGAAGTGGCCCGGGGCACCGAGAGAATTGTGGAGCTGCCCCGAGTGGTGCCGTGCCCTGCCTGCAACGGCATTGGGGCGGAACCGGATGGGCTGGAGCAGTGCCCCAACTGCGGCGGCCGGGGACAGATTGTCAGGGAGCAGAGGTCTGGCTACAGCATCCTCCGGCAGATCTCAGTCTGTGGCCGGTGCCGGGGCCAGGGGCGGGTCATAAAACAGCCCTGCCCCCAGTGCCACGGCAGGGGCGTTACTGAGCAGATAAAAGAGATAACAGTGGAGATACCGGCGGGTGCTGACACCGGCTATAAGATCCGAGTTGAGGGAGAGGGTGAACCAGGTGAGGACCTCCCCGGTGACCTCTACATTGTGGTCAACGTGGAGAAACACCCTGTTTTCGAGAGGCATGGCGATGACATTTACGTGCACCAGGAAATAGCCTTTACCACGGCCGCCCTCGGCGGCGAGGTAACCGTGCCCGGGTTGAGGAAAGAGCTTAAGCTGGACATCCCCGAAGGAACGCAGACGGGCACGGTGTTCCGCATCACCGGAGCCGGAATACCGCACCTTGATAGGCGGGGTAACGGAGACGAGTATGTGATAGTAAAGGTAGTCACCCCGACCAACCTGAGCCGCAAGGAAAAAGAATTATTGAGAGAGTTGGAAAGGCTAAGGCAAAAGGCTACCGCAGAGAGGCATAAGGGGAAGGACAGGGGGTGAACCCGGTGATGGTGAGCTTCTAACGCAATTCTAACGTTACTCTAGCGTCGTTCTAATACAGAACCGTCTAAGATATGTCTATGTAAAGGGAAAGGAGGTCCCCATGGCAGTCAAGGTAACATCAGCTACCAAGCTACAACCGCTGAGTGACCGGGTTATTATCCGACCAATCGAGAGGGAGGAGGTGACCAAGGGAGGCATCATTCTCCCCGATACGGCGAAGGAGAAACCCCAGGAAGGGGAGGTTATTGCCGTAGGTCCGGGGAAGCTCACCAGTGACGGGAAGCGGCTAGCCCCGGACATCAAAGTGGGTGACCGGGTGGTATACGCCAAGTACGCCGGTACCGAACTGGAAATTGAGGATGAGAAACTCCTCATCATGCACGAAAGCGACATTATCGCCAAAAGAAGCTAGACCCCGGGATACACTCCTCAGGAAGGAGGCAGGAACATGGCAAAGCAACTCATCTTCAATGAAGAAGCCCGAGAGTATTTTAAGCGAGGAGCCAATACTTTAGCCAGTGCGGTGAAGGTAACCCTGGGCCCGCGGGGGCGTAATGTTGTCCTTGACAAGAAGTTTGGCCCCCCGACCAGTACCCACGATGGGGTTACCGTGGCCAAGGAAATTGAACTAGAAGACCCCTTCGCCAACATGGGTGTTTCCCTCATCAAAGAGGCTGCCAAAAAGACCAGTGATGATGTTGGCGATGGCACCACCACGGCCACTGTCCTCGCCCAGGCAATGATTCGAGAAGGCTTCAAGAATATCGCTGCCGGTGCTGATGCCATGTCATTAAAGCGCGGCATGGAAAAGGCCACTGCCTGCATCATTGAGGAACTGAAGAGAATGGCCAAGCCGGTAACCACCAAGGAGCAGATGACCAAGATTGCCACCATCACCGCTCATGACCCCGAAATTGGCGAGATAATTGGTGAGGTCATGGACAGGGTGGGCAAGGATGGGGTCGTCACTGTGGAGGAAGGCAAGGGCATACGGTTTGAGACCGAGTATGTCGAAGGGATGAAGTTTGACCGCGGCTACATCAGCCCGTATTTCATCACCGATGCCGAGAAAATGGAGGCAGTCATCGAAGACCCCTACATCCTCATCACCGACAAGAAGATATCCGCCGTCTCCGATATCTTACCAGTCCTGGAAAAGGTCAGCGCCATAAGCAAGAACATTGTTATTATTGGCGAGGATATTGAGAAAGAGGCGCTGGCCACGCTGGTGGTTAACAAGCTCAAGGGGACGCTCAACTGCCTGGCGGTCAAGGCGCCTGGCTTTGGTGACCGCCGGAAAGCAATGCTGGAAGACATCGCCATTCTCACCGGCGGTCAGGTTATTTCTGAAGAAAAGGGCAGGAAGCTTGACTCCGCCACTGTTGAAGACCTGGGGCGAGCCCGCCGTGTGGTCGCCGATAAGGATAATACCACCATCGTTGAGGGCAAGGGCTCCGCGGAATTAATCACGGCC
>CAZAYK010000108.1:0-4591 GCA_964489415.1 uncultured Dehalococcoidaceae bacterium
AATTGGACCAAATTGTGCTATTATTAGTCACGAAGCTCATGGTACACCCTGAATCTTGCTTCGGGAGGTGGCTGTGAGGCTTCACGCGGTACTTGGAGTTTGGCAAGTAGACAGGGTCTGCCCTGCCTCGGGGCAGGGCAGACGGAACTCAAACCTAGCTCGGTAGTTTGAGCAAGAGGTCAGTCTCAGGGAGAGACTTGCTATGGTGGTGACCACCGAAGTGAGCTAGGGGAGAGGATATCAGACCAGACAGTGGAGGCTGCTTAAAGCAGCCTCCACTTTTTACTTACCACAACGGAGCAGGTTACTGCGGCAGGCTAAGGTAAGGGATTCTCACCAAACTGATAGCTAGGGTGTCTCCTCGTCAACTCTATTCAGCTCGGTTCTCTCCAGTAGCTGCTCGTAATACTGGGCAATGTCATCGTCGTAGATTTTCTTCTTGGCTTCATTCAGGGGTGACATGAGAGCCTCCCGATATATCTTCTCGATATCGGGTAAAAGGTGCACCAAGCTGAAGTTGTCTGATGAGTTATCCGAGCCATCGATTTGGGCCCGGCTCGGTATCGCTGAGACCAAACCCAGCAGGAGCAACCCGCAAACAATAACCCCTGAGAAGAAACCGACTAATGCCTTCACACTAACACCCTGCCCTCAGTAACCAGCAATTACCGCTTTCACCCCTATTGTGCCACGCAATAATAAAGGAAATGATAAAGAGCATAAATATCTTATAAAGGTCTGATTAATTTTCCATAAAGAAGACCATGGGGCAGCCTTGACAGCTACCACACCCGCCACTACAATGTCCCCGGCAGGGAAGCTCAAGATACCCCGAGAAGCGGGGTAAAGGCTGCTTTCCCGGCGGCATGGTTTCAATGGTTCTAGAGGAGGTAACATGAGCCAGGTTCGGGTGGTGCCTTCCCTCCTTACCGATGACCCCCAGACCCTAGAGAACATGGTACGCCAGGTAGAGGCATTCACCAACTACGCACAGTTCGACATCATGGACGGCAAGTTTGTGCCGTCACGGAGCATATCCCCGAAGCACCTTGCCGGTTTACAAACCAAGTTAAGCTGGGAGGTCCACCTCATGGTGCTTCACCCTGAAGCCTACCTTGAAGATTTCCAGCGGGCAGGGGCAGAGAAGATCGTCTTCCATTATGAGGCTACCCCCTCACCTCAGCAAGTCATCTCACTAAGTAGGAGCCTTGGCTTAGCCGTAGGGCTGGCAGTTAACCCTGAGACCCCCCTTTCCGCCATCACCCCCCTGGTCAGTGAGGTAGACAGTGTGCTGTTCATGTCGGTCCATCCCGGCTTCTATGGCAGCAAGTTTCTCCCCGAAGTCCTCGACAAGATCAGGGAATTCCGCAACCATTATCCCCGTGCTGAGATAGGCATTGACGGTGGGGTGAAGGAGAGCAACATCAACCAGATTGTCCGCAGCGGTGTCAACGTCATCTATGTGGGCAGTGCCATATTATTACAGCCACAGCCGGCAGCAAGCTTCCGCCGCCTCCTGGCGCTGGCTAACGAATAAAAAGGCACCACAATAAATCCCACCACTTATTGACAATGGCCCTGATCTATAGTATTATACCTAGAGTATCTATGCATAGACAATCTAGGTATTATGCGGACCACGGCAGTGATCCCTCACCCAGAAATCAACTAAGGAGGTAACAGCACTGGTGAAATTTTTAAGTCTGGCGATATGTTCCCTGGGTATTTGGGTAATCCTGAATTCATTCCTCGGCCCCGCCTCCATCTGGGAAGACATAGTTTTTGGTGCCATTGCTGCCATTCTTGCCCTAATATCGGCGTTCGCTACCAGACAATAATCCGGCATCAGTAACCAACTGGTAAATCCGGTGACCACGTAAAGAGATTTAGGAGGGGATCACTGCCGTGGCTCAATTTGACCGAAAACTAACCAGGAAATGGGTTGCAATGCCGGGCAATGTCTGCTACTATCTTGATACATAGAACATCTAAGTAAAAAGGCACAAGAGGTGATCTAATTGGCATCACGGCATGAGTTGATAAAGGGTGGCTCTGATTCCCTGCTGCTATGTCTCTTAGAACAGCAGCCAATGTATGGCTATCAAATTATCAAGGAGCTTGAGGCCAGGAGCCAAGGCTACTTCAAATTCAAGGAGGGAACCCTCTACCCGGCTCTGCACCGTTTGGAAAAGTCGGGGTTAATCGTGAGCAAGTGGCAAACGCTGCCTAATGGCCGGCAGCGGCGGTACTACTATATTACGGCTAAAGGTCTATCCAAGCTGGCGCAGGAGCGGGCCCAGTGGCAGGATTTCCTCACCGCCATGAACCTGATAATCCAGCCTGAGAATGCTTAATGTGAAGGTAGCAGGCAGTGGTCACATTACTGAGCCATTACCTAGAAATGGTCAAAACCAGTCTCCATCTCGACGCCTCGGCGGAGAGAGAAATCATCCGGGAGCTGGAAACGCATATTGAAGACCGGCTCGAGGAACTTACCGAAGCGGGACTCTCTGAAGAAGAGGCGGCCAAGACCTGCCTGGGTCTGCTGGGCTCAGCCAAGCTGGTTGCCCGCCAGATTTATGAAGCCCACAGCCAGGGTACCTGGAAGCAGGCATTACTCGCCGCAATGCCCCACCTGCTTTTCGGGCTATTTTTTGCGCTCAACTGGTGGCAGCATATCGGCTGGTTATCCGCCATACTGATACTGGTTATCCTGACATCAATCTACGGGTGGTGGCACGGTAAACCAACCTGGATCTTCCCCTGGCTGGGCTACTCGCTGCTGCCGGTAATGATTGCCGGTGTTCTGCTACTGTACCTACCCAAAGACTGGTCACTGCTGCTACTGCCACTCTACTTCCCGCTGGCGCTATGGTGGCTATATTACACTATTGTTGAAGCCACCCGAAGGGACTGGCTATGCAGTTCGTTAATGCTACTGCCAATACCAATCCTCATCGGCTGGTTTCTCACGGTAGCTCCTGAGGGGCGATTAACCGAATATGCTATTCAGCGGGTGCACTATTTTGCCCCCTGGATCGGGCTGAGCTTCCTGGCACTGGCACTAACCATCGCCACCTTCATCCGTGTCAGGCAGCGCTGGTTAAGAATCGCCCTATTAATCGTATCGGCCATCCTCACCTTCGCCATAGTTGCCTACTATGCCAATGACCGGCTCAGCATTTCCACCCTAGCGGAGCTAATTCTGGTGATGTGGGGGGTTTTCCTGGTTCCGCCGCTACTGGAACGGTGGGTGAGAAGTAAGAAAATGCCCAAGGTTGAGCAAGGGGATGCTAACTGCCATGGCGGAGAAGCCGCCGAGACAAAAGGTAGCCATCGTCACTGACAGCCTCGCCTGCCTTACCCGAGAGCTGGTTAGTCAGCACGGGATAGTGATTATCCCGATCAACTTCTACGTTGGCGGTAATGTATATAAGGACTGGGTGAATATAACCCCATCCCAGGCATATGAGCTTTTCCTCCAGGACCCGGAGTCATTTAAGACCTCCGCCGCCCCCCCTGAGGACTGCCTGCAGGCCTACCGCCGCGCCAGCCAGCGAGGCAGGGATATCCTCTGCATTACCGTTTCCACCAAACTCAGCACCGTCTACAATATGGCGGAAAGAGCCAAAGAGCAGGCCAAAACAGAACTCCCCCAGGCTAAAGTAGAGGTGCTGGACTCAGAGACAGCCACCGCCAGCGAAGGTTTCGTGGCACTGGCAGCAGCCCGGGCTGCCGCCCTGGGGAAGGACTTAACTGAGGTAATCAGGGCAGCCCGAGATATGATGGATAAGGTCAGCTGTGTTGTCCTCCTTGATACCATCCGCCATGTTTACCGCTCAGGGCGCATCCCCAAGATGGCCTCCAAGATAGGCTCGGCACTCAATATCCGGCCCATTTTCACCATTTCCTCCGGAGCGGTGCATTTTATCGGTGCGGTGAGAAACCGCCAGCAGGGCATCACCCGTGTCCTACACAAGATGCGAGACAAGGTGGGGCAAAGACCGGTACATGTTGCCGTGATGCATGCCTATGCTCGAGAGGAAGCGGAACGGCTGATGAAGCGGATTGCCGGAGAGTTCAACTGCGTCGAGATTTGGCTGACTGAATTCAGCCCGCTGATGGGCTATGCCTGCGGCACCGGGACCCTGGGGGTTGCCTTTTACTGTGATGACTGAAAAAAGGATAGTCAACCAAGGAAGATAGCTGATGGTGCCCAAGATTGTTATTGCCATCGCCAGCGGCTACCTGCTGGGGTCAATTCCCTTTGCCTATATCGCCGGCCGTCTTAGCCGAGGGGTGGACATCAGGCAGGTAGGCGGGGGCAATATGGGCGCGTTAAACACCCTGCGCGAGATCGGGCTGCTGCCGGGGGTGCTCGTCCTGGTGGCTGATATCGCCAAGGGTTCCACCGCTGTGCTTATCGCCAGGTGGCTGGATATTCCGCCCATCTGGGTATTGGCTACCGGCTTTGCTGCCATCGCCGGACATATCTGGCCGGTTTCCCTAAAATTCAAGGGGGGTAAAGGCGCCGCCACTACCCTGGGGGTATTCCTCGCCTTGCTTCCCGTCGAGATGGGTATCTGCCTGG
>CAZAYK010000109.1:0-4583 GCA_964489415.1 uncultured Dehalococcoidaceae bacterium
TTCCCTGGGTAGACCGGGACGGCCGGGTGCTGAAAACGGTGTCGGCGCGATACCGGCCCGCACCGGGGCAGCGGTTGATTCTCCACGGGCCCAATATCCCCTACGAACTGCGGGGGCCATGCCTCATCCCTGACCTGCCCCAGCGCATCATGCGGGGGGAATACGTTCTCCCCTTCTATGCCGACCTGCCCAGTATGCCCGAGCCCGAGCGGCGGGCGATCTTCGGCCTGATGGTGGGCAACGAGGGCAAGACGCGGATTCCGATATACGGAACCTACACCCGGGCCGGCTTTGACCCGGATAGGGATATGCTTCAGGCCAATGTCCTCCCCCCGGAGACGGCAGGGCTATGCATCCCGTGGTGGATAGGCACCGGCCCCCCGCAGTGGCGAGAGACGGCATTTGGAGGGGGTGGCGGCCTGGTGATTGACTGGGACCTGAAGACCAATCTTGACGGGTTATATGCTGCGGGAAGTCAGACCGCCGCCGGTGGCGACCACGCCGTGGCGGCCACCACGGGGAGATATGTGGGGAGAAAGGTAGCCGCCGAAGTCAGCCAGGTGGCCGAGCCCATCATCAACCGGAGGCAGGTAGACAGGGAGAAGGCCCGGGTCTATGCCCCGGTAAAACGTAAAGACGGAATCGGCTGGAAGGAGTTATGGGCAGGGGTATGCCGAATCATGCAGGATTACTGCGGTGAGTATAAGAGTGAGCCAACCCTGAAGATGGGGCTGAAATGGCTGAACAGCATCCGGGAGAGTGAGGCCGCCCGGGCCTATGCCCGCAACCCCCATGAGCTATGGCGAACCCTGGAGGTCTTCTCCCGCCTTACCGTGGGAGAAATGATAATCCACGCCTCTCTGGCCAGAAAGGCGAGTAGCGCCCTGCTTGATTTCACCAGAATCGACTATCCTGAGGTGGACCCGCCACAGTGGAATAAGTTCATCACCATTAAGCTGGAGGATGCTAAGGTCAAGGTTGGGGAACTGCCCGTCAACTACTGGCTTTTGCCGCCCAATGCCCCTAGCTATGCGGAGAACTATGCGCAGCATTGTAGCCGCTAAGCTGCCCAGCGATTGCGGTGACAAGGAAGGAGGTAATTCTGATGAAAAGCGGGATCATTATTGATGCCCATACCCACCCGGCAGGACCAGCCATTGAGAGCGTTGCCGATTACACTGAGATGGAAAAACTGATGCTGCAAAAGCAGGCTGAGGCAGACCGGGTGGAAACCATACTGAAATTTATGGATAAATATGGGGTTGACCAGGCCGTGGGGTTAATTTCCCAGGGTATATCCATCCTGCCCGACGAGAATGAGAGGATAATCAAGGTTGCCCAGGAGCACCCCGACAAATTCCCGGCAGTGCTGGTGGGGTTCTCAACACCCCCCATCCCGTATGAGTTTAATCCCGAGGAGGCTGCCCGGGAGATAGAGTCCTACCTGAAGATTCCCCAGGTAAAGGGCGTGGGGGAATGGGCATTGATGGGGGCTTCGGGAATGGAGACCTGGCCTGAGCTGTGGGCACGCTACCGACCCATCATGGATGTCCTCGCCGAACATAACGCTGTGGCCCACTTCCATACCGGGGTCGCCCCCTATCTCCACCGGTCACCCCGCCGGAGAAGCAACGGCAAGGAGGGATGGTGTGCCCAGCGGACGTTGTGGTTCTGCAACCCGGCCTTTATTGATGATATTGCCACCGAGTATCCTGAGGTATCCATCATCATTGGCCATATTGGTGTTCAGGGCTTCTTCTACTTTGGCGCCTACGCCGACATGGCGCTACTGGTTGCCGCCCGGCATGACAATGTCTATCTAGAGACCAGCTCCGCCCCCTACGAGGTGGTGGAAAAGGCGGTAATTGACCCGGCGATAGGCCCGGAAAAGATAATCTTTGGCACGGATACGCCGGCACCATTCGGGCATTACCGCCACCAAGGCAGGGCTTATCCCTCCTACGGGAAAACCCCGCCCACCTCCTATCCCGACCACTACAAGTATGACCTGGAAGTGATTGAGCAACTGCCCATTCATGACCGGGAGAAAGACCTCATACTGGGGGGCAATATTGCCCGACTTCTCGGAATAGATTAATTCCGGCAGTAACCGGTCAGGGCGGCCATAGGCCGCCCTGACCCTAGTGAGGCACCCAGAGCACGGTTCGGGGCTTGCGCTGCATGTGTTCAGCAAGCTCATCAATCTTGCCGAATTTCATCACTCCCGCCCAGCAATTATGAACACAGGCCGGAGACCTTTAGCCCTTCTACCCGGGCAATCTGGCTAATGATTAATAATCAGGATTAATGACCTGGTCTCGGGGAATGTACGGTACCGATTTCTCCCAGTCAACGCCCCAGATATCCGGCCGACCGCAGAGGAACATGCGTTCATAGGGAACGGGGAGTCTCCATATCCGGGCGGCATTTCCCCCCAGTATCAGATTTATTTCATCCTGAGTTACCCAGTCCCTTATTTTGTCAATCTGGTGCAGGGCCCAGCCCCACCAGTCAATGTGGTAGTAAGGCACTCCCGGCCATCGCTTCATTACGCTGGCAAAGGTGGGAGGGTCCCCTCCGGGACGAGCCACAATGTACTGGGGGACATGACCATAGTCCCCACCCCAGATGAGCTGGTCTATTCCCACGTTGGGGTCTTTGAGGGCAATCTCAAAGTATTCCGCAGGCCAGTTACCGGTTTCCAGGTAGATATTATTGGCCCGTCCCGCCACACCACACGCCTTGCGGATGATGTCGGCCCCATGGGCATAGGCCCCTATCGAGTATCCGGAATGGCAGAAGATGATGGGTACATCAGGATACTCCATGGCCAGCCGGGCAATCAACTGGTAGGGGTCAAAATAATGACCGCCAAAATCGTGGAAGTCAATGCTGACACCATACTTCCGGGCCAGCTCGGCAAAGGTGCGGTACTCATTGAGGCGTTCCTCAAAGGTTTTTATCTTCCCCGGGGTTCTGTCCCCAGGAACGAATTCACCGATGCCGATGAACTTGCCGGTCTTGAGTGCTGCCTCCACCTCATCGGCGGCGTCATCAAGGGTCCACTTCGCCTCACCCCGGGCTACCTTGATTTTTAGCGTCTGGTCAGCGCAGAAGGCACGGAACTTATTGGGATACTTATCCACCAGCGCCGCCTGCATTTCATTGGTGGTACCCACTACGCTTGGTTTGAGCAGGCACATGTCAATACCATACCGCTCCATGTCATAGAGGCAGAGGGGCGAGTTGTCAAACGGCTCAACCTCCCCGCCACCCAGACCCCTCCAGTCACCTAATTTGTCCGGGGGTAACAGACCCTTTTGCCCCTTCGGCTGATATAATGTGGTGATGTGGGTGTGTGTGTCAACGACAAAACGAGCTGGAGAACGCATTTGCAACCCTCCTTTCCATTTTGACTAGATTACACCTCATGTTCCCCCACTTTGTCAAGAGCTGAGGGCTTGAAATGCCCATCTGCCAAGTGCTAGGATATAGCAGTGAATTTGCCGCTGCCCGGAGCCAGTTAATCGAGACAGGATACTCTCCGTAACTATCTTCCGCCGGAAGTGGGGTAACCGCCCGCTCTGGCCTGTGGTAATTACCACGGCAGGGTTATCTTCTGGCCAATTTCCGCCCAAGATGTCGTTGCGGCAAGTGATGGCTAATGAGAAATAATTTTCAGTCAAATTATCGGTGGTATATCCTCATTCTGGCCACCCTGACCTTCATCCTGGTAACTGCGGCACCACGGATGTGCATGCCGGTTCTGTTCAAGGAGATCGCCGATGACCTTGGTTTAAGCCTGGTTGAGATTGGCACCATCTGGGGGATGATCTCCCTGGCGGGTATGTTTATGGGGCTGATTGGCGGGCTGGTGGTTGACCGGTTTGGCGTCAAACGCACCCTGACCGTAGTCTGCTTCCTCTCCGCAGTGGCCGGGGGGCTGCGGGGGCTATCCAGTGGTTTCCTTAGCCTGGCCATGACCACGTTCTTGTTCGGTCTGGTGGTCTCCGCAATACCCACCGCCGGGCACAAGGCCGCCGGCATATGGTTCCCGTCACGGCACCTGGCCCTGGCCAACGGTATTCTCTCCATCGGCATGACCGGGGGCATCATGCTGGGGTCAATGATCAGCGCCACGACTCTATCCCCGTTACTCGGTGGCTGGAGGAATGTCCTGTTTGTATATGCGGCAGCGCCAGTTGTAATCAGCCTCTTATGGCTGGTAACGGGGCGGGAGTCACCGGGAGCCACCTCAACCGGTGAGGATACCACCAGCATACCATTCCGTCAGGCAATTTCCCGGATAGTCCGCATCAAGCAAATATGGATTATCGGTCTTATCCAGATGGGACAAATGGGTTGTATCCGGGGCCTATCAGGTTACCTGCCCCTCTACCTGCGGGAGATCGGCTGGTCACCGGCCAGCGCCGACAGCACCCTGGCCCTCCAGGCTGCGGTTAGCACCATCGTCACCATCCCGATGACCATGCTGTCTGACCGGCTCGGTCTGAGGAAGGGGATACTCGTCCCCGCCCTGCTCATCGCGGCGATTAGTATCAGCCTGCTCTCGGTGGTGGATG
>CAZAYK010000110.1:0-4532 GCA_964489415.1 uncultured Dehalococcoidaceae bacterium
TCAACCGGCACCGTGGACGGTCTCGGTGAGGGGCTTCCTGGTCTTCTCACCCATACCACTTGCCTCCATCATGCTTTATCACCCTATCTGCGGAAGGCAGGAATGCAATGTGTCATACTTGTTGGTTACCTGCCTATTTCAGCTTATCTTTTACATTACAATATTCCCCGCCGGTGCGCAAGGGGAGGGAAATATTGGGGAGTGCTGCTGCTGTTACCTTGATGATTTAGCAGTGATGCCATAAAATAGGGGCGGTAGATTGTATCGTGGTAGGGCTGCCGGTTCTGGTAGTGAGCGCGATTCAGGCAGTGGTTGGGGCGGGGATTGCCGCTATCTCCAATCTGGCTAGGGTAACTAGAGGTTATGCCCGAGGGTGTTCACAGTCTGAAGCTGAGGGTTAATGGTGTGGGGGCACATTACCTGAGAGCAGGTAGTGGCCCCCCGGTAGTTCTGTTACATGGTGGGGCCAGTGACGCCACCGACTGGCTAGCCACGATGGGAGCCCTCGCTTCACGCTATAGCCTTTATGCTCCTGATCTAATCGGCTACGGGCGGAGTGACCATGTGAAGAGTGTCTACCACCTGCGGGACTTTGTTGACTTTACCCGGGGGTTTATTGAGGAACTGGGTTTGGATTCTCCGGTTCTGGTGGGGCATTCTCTAGGGGGCAGGGTGTGCCTGGAGATTGCCCTTCGCTATCCGGAAATGGTGAGCAAGCTTGTCCTCATTAACACCGTGGGGTTCTGCCGGATAACGCGTCTGGGAAGCTGGGTGGGTAGCCTGCTGTGGTGGCTACGTAAGCTGCTCCGGCGGCCCCAACCGTTCCCTAGTCTTATGCCCGGTGAGGGTGAGGACGAGCACTGGCTGTGCCTTGAGCAGTTGCCCCATCTGCATAAACCTACACTAATCGTCTGGAAGCGCTATGACCTCTATTTACCCCTGGCTTCAGCCCTCAGGGCTAAGGGGCTGATACCCGGGGCGCGTTTGGCAGTGCTTCCCGGCTTTGGTCATGCCCCGCACCGGGAGAACCGGGGTGTCTTCCACAATCTCTTGCTCAGTTTCTTGGACAGCAGTTGATGCTCACTGTTTCCCGAAATCCAGTTCGGGGTGAAAGCCCACGGTTAGGGTGCCGGGGCCGGTGGCATAGCCCATTATCGGGCTGAACTCGGAGATGATCATGCTCAGGCAGTTGAACTCACTCTTGATCTGCTGACTAAGCTCTTCAGCCAGGGAGGGGGCATCAGCGTGCATTACCATGAAGTGAAGGGCATCGGTACCGGCATCCTCCCGGATCATGTCCAGCATCCGCCGGATGCCGCCCTTTCTCGTGCGGGAGACCCCCGCTGGGTTGAGTTCTCCGTCATCGCTCATCCGGCTCAGCGGTTTCACGCCGAGCATTGAGCCAACCATGGAGACAAGTTTCGGGGCACGCCCGGCACGGTAGATGTAGCGGATGGTATCTAGCAGGATTAGCATGCCGGTTTGGTGCCGGGTTTGTTCGGCAATACTGGCTGCCTGCTCCAGGTTCATCCCCTGGGCAGCGGCTCGGGCCGCCGCCATGACCACCAGGCCCTGACCACTGCCGGCAGCTTTGGAATCAATTACCCGCACCTTGGTCTGCGGTGACTCTTGGCTAAGGAGGTCGGCCGCCAGGCAAGCCGATTGGAAAAAGGCGCTGAGTGCCGAAGAGAGGGTGATGCAGAGTATTTCCTGATACCTTGTTGCCAGCTCCCGGTAAACATCAAGTAAATAGGCCGGGGCCATGGCTGCCGTGGTGAATTTATCTGGATCCTGGCGGAGGAGCTTATAGGCCTGCATGGTGTTGATGGTTGCGCCCTCCAGATAGGTATGGCCGTCATAGATGATAGTCGCCGTGGGGACCACCCGTATCCGGTATTCTTGCGCCAGCTCGGGGGGGATGCCGGCAACGCTATCGGTCATAATAACTAATTGTGACATTTTATTTCCTCTCTTCCTCACCCTTAGGTTAACGCTATTTCAGCCGGCTCTGGACCACCTCCCAGTTGATGTTGTTAACGAAGGCGTCAATACAATCAGCCCGACCTATCCAGGGGCGTCTTGGCGCCCAGGTTGTCAAAGTAATACTCGTGGAGGCGCCTACCGTTAAACTCAAAACCGAAGCGGCGCTTCATTTCAGCATATTCGGGGCTGGTGGCATCCTTGGCCTTATCAATCAAAGGTGATGGTAGTGAGACTACTATCATAGTCAGCCCTTGGGGCTATGTCAAGTTGGGGGGTTAAGCTTGATTAAGCTTGGGCCAGGGGCTATGATATCGGGAGAGGTAGGGAGAAAACGGAGCCAGTGATGAAAATTCTGGGAATTATGGGCAGCCCGAGGCTACAGGGCAATACCGATTTATTAATGGATGAGGCGTTACGGGGTGCCCAGCACCAGCAGGCGGAGGTGGAGAAGATTATCGTGGATAAGCTCACCATAGCCCCCTGCCGGGAGTATTACGGCTGTTTTAGGGATGGCCGGTGTGTCATCCGGGATGATATGGATGATATCTATACCAAGCTTATCCAGGCTGACGGGATTATCGTAGCCTCACCCATTTTTTTCTACAGTGTCACTGCTCAGCTTAAATTAGTCATCGACCGCTGCCAGGCATTGTGGGCGAGGAAGTATATTCTCAAGCAGACATCACCCAATCCGGCGCGGAAGGGTGCCTTCATTGCCGTTGGTGCCACCAGGGGAGCGAGGCTGTTTGACGGGCCGATACTGACGGTGAAATATTTCTTCAAGGCGATTGATGTCGAGTATGTTGATGAGCTGCTCATCCGTGGCGTTGACCAGCGGGGCGAGATAAGACAGCACCCCACAGCATTGGCCGGCGCCTTTGAGCTGGGCAAGCGACTGGCCAGTCGGCTGGCTTGAAATTGGGTCTCACAGGATAGTCTTTCTCAGCAGCTTGGTGGTCATGCTGCCTCCTTATTGCTGCCGATGATGCCCTCCTTAATTAGCTGCTGCCATCGCTCTTCCCCCAGACACTGCCGCGCCGCAGCGCACCACTCAATACAGGAGGGTGTCTTTTCCCGATAGACCCTGGTGCCACACTGGGGGCACTTGCGGCTAATTTCATCGGAGAATATCTCCACCTCATAGCCGCAGTCGGGGCACTTATGCAGTTCCGCCCAGAGTTTTTTATTATACTGACCCGGGCACTTATTATACATGCCACTCACCTCCTTTTTCCGTGAGTGGTTGGGTATCCGTTGACAACAAGATTTTAGGTGAAAAGGCAGCGCTTGTCTGTGACTTTTGTCCCATCTGGGGAGAGGCGGGGGTGGGCAGGTATATTTGAAAGTAGCCGGCAGCAAAGTCTATAATTAGTTTCGACATAGGTTGGCTGGCTTCATGGTCGGGGCGAGAGGATTTGAACCTCCGACCTCAGCGTCCCGAACGCTGCGCGCTAACCAGGCTGCGCTACGCCCCGCCTGCATTATTATAAGCCCACGGAGTAAGGGAGGCAAGTGTAATGGAGGTGAACGAGATACTTGCAATTGCAAGAAACATGGTAGAGGAACGAACAGACTCTCTGCAGAATGATGTCAAACGTTGTGTATTTGGTGCTGATGTGTATACTCATACTCAAGCAGCTCCTTTTCCTGCATTACTCTATTGCTTTTCCACCATTGACCTTTTGGGTGCACTTTATGGCGGGAATGCGGAAGGCAATTCTACTAAGCAATCAGGAAACTACATGACCGAAGTCATGTTTTATCCAGAAGAAAAGGCTTTTTTACTCCAGCAAGTCTTTCGCCATAAGATTGTGCATTTAGCGCAGCCTGCCCCAAGAAGCAGCATAAATGAGTCACTTATTGACGAGAAGATTAAAGGTGAAAGCGAAAGCGCTAGACAATTGAGAGCCCGCCTGAAAGACAAAATCAGTACTGGGCTTTATCAATGGGGAATAGAACATTGCGACAGGGTTAAGCATCTTGTTATTGAGCCGTTGGGAAAAGAAGGTCAAGACGAAAGGTTTTGCCTTTGGGTAAGCATTTGGAGTCTGGTTGAGGATATAGTTGATTCAGTTTACAAGCCAGATGGTTATATGCATCGGCTTGAGAATGATGACACTTTGCGGAAAAAGTTTGTAAAGGCATATAATCAAATCTTCGAGACGAACCTATGATTTGAGGAAGTGGGGGTTTCGGAAGAGAGTAAAGGAGAGGCACTGTGGTCACCCTCTGGGCTTAAGCCCTTAAGGACAGAGCCGGTGGGACAAGCCTTCAAACATGCCTACAGGAGTTCTAGAGGGACGAAGCCTCTCTAGCGTAACGGTTCCTCCTTTCCCTTACCAAGGGGAGGGGGGATAAAGGGGGATGGGGTTCTAATAAAATGAAATACTGCATCCTAATCATTGATGGTGCCGCCGGTCGGCCGCTTCCCGAGCGGGGGGGTAAGACCTGCCTCGAGCTGGCCCATACCCCCAATCTGGATGCCATGGTACCCCAGGGTACCCTGGGGCTGGTGCGCACCGTACCCCGGGGCATGGAGCCGAGTAGCG
>CAZAYK010000111.1:0-4467 GCA_964489415.1 uncultured Dehalococcoidaceae bacterium
TATCCCTGAGCTTTTGGAGCTGGTTATTGTGGTGGCGGCATCGCTGGCTAACCATGCCCTGGCGGCGGGATACCGGGTCGGCTTATATGTGAATCAACCTAAGAAGTTTTCCGGTGAGGCTATCCGGATACCCCCCAGCCAACACCCCAACCAGCTATTAAATATCCTGGAGGCACTGGCCCGGATTCATGCCTCTTTTGAGAGCCTGCCTATAGACAGGTTTGTTCCCTATGAAGGCAGGAATCTCCCCTGGGGAAGCACCATAGTAGTAATCACGGCGGCACCAACGGATGAGCTTATCAGCACGCTGAATGGCATGAAGGGGGCAGGTCGCCGGGTAGCCCTAATCTTGGTGGGTGGGGCAAAACCGCCGGTAGCTAGGAACGGCCTGGATGTGTATCATGTCCCGGATAGTCTCTGGCATGAGCTGGAAGAGATTGATATACGGGGGGTAGTGTGATGAGCTTCAGGCAGAGGTGGGCGGATACAAACTGGGTGGCGCTCATCCTCCTCCCGGTGATGGTTATCCTCATGGAGGTGTTCTTGGTCTATCCGTGGCTGGTCTGGGTGGGGAAATGGCCAACAATGGTCTGGCAGCGGCCGCCGCTGAGCCTGCTATCGTCTGTCCTGGTGATGGGCATTTCCTGCGTGGTTACCCGGTATTTCCTGGGACGGCAGTGGTCACTGAAGTGGGCGCAGATGGGCATAATTGGTTGTGGCTTGGTGGTCATCCTGGTGGTGATGCGCCTGGAGTATGGTGCTGGTTTTGGGCTGTTCAGCGGGCAGTGGTTGGCTCACTTCGGGAAGGTGCTTAGTGGCAGCTTCACCCAGCTTCACCCCTCGGTGGTGGCACTGGGGGCTGGGGTTTACTTCTGGTGGCGGGGGATAAGCCGGGGGTCCCAACCCATCCGCATTGACAGTATCTATCGTATCCTGCTAATGGGCATAGCCGCCTCTGCCTTTCTCATCATCTTGTGGAGGATTAGCCTGGGGGCTGACTCGCTCCAGGCAGCCGCGCCGGCCATCGGCCCCCAGGTGGCGGCATTCTTCTTCTTCGGTCTGGCCGCCCTGGCCCTGGCTAACCTGCAGGCAATCCGGCGTAACCTGCTTCCTGAGGAGACGACCCGGGTATTCCATCGCCGCTGGCTTCCCATCTTGTTTGGCATGGTCGGTGGTATCGTCCTGGTCGCCATCGGGATAGTCAGCATCTTTTCCTCCGATTTTATTGCCTTACTAAGAGGGCTGTTTGATTCTGGTCTGGAGATGTTGTATCGTGCCCTGCTCTATCTCCTCATTCCGCTGGGATACATCGCCGCGGCACTGGTCTCCGTCGTGCGTTTCCTGTTGGGCTTTCTCCGTAAGGGGCAGCCCGTGGAGCCCTGGCAGCGCCCTGACTTCTCAATGGCGGAAAAACTGAACGAGGCTGCCGGGCCAGCCCTCCCGGAGATAGCCGTACTGGCGCTAAAATGGACGCTTTTTGCTGTCCTTGCTGCCGGGGTGATCTTCCTGCTGGCCAAGGTAATATCACGGTATCAGGCTTACCGAGCCAGGGCGGAAGTGGAGGAGGTGGACGAGTCGCTGTGGAGCTGGGAGGTATTCAAGGCAGACTTGCGCCTGTTTGTTGATGTGCTTCTTCAGCGTTTCCGGCGCAAAATGGGGCAGGCCGGGGTCAGTAGCTTGGTGGCGAGCCGGGATGGGGAGGATGAGACTCACGGAATATTGAATATTCGGCAGATATATCGGAGGTTGCTGCGGGAGGCTTCCGGCTGCGGCATCATGCGCTGGCGCCACGAAACCCCCCACGAATTTGCCTGCCGGTTGTGCCGGGCATTACCTGAGGGCAGTAAGCAGGTGGGGGAGCTTACCGAGCTGTATATTGGCGTGCGCTATGGTGATCTTGAGGCTGATGACCAGCAGGTGACCTACGCCAACAGCCTGTGGAGGGTGCTCAAGGGGTTGCTGAGCCCTAAGGGTTACTAGCCAGGGAGCACGGAGAAACCGTGTGGTGAGCGTGGCGGGGGTCAGGTTAGCGGTATGTCGCCGAGGTTTACATCTTTCTCGGTGCTGATGGAATCTATCTTTGTGGATTTGCCCCCTGCCTGGATGACCAGGGAGTAGGTACCTACCTCCAGCCCTTCAAACCAGAAGTCGCCAAAGCCATCAGTGGTTACCGTAAACGTATTGCCGCTGGTTAAGTCGGTCAGGGTACAGGTTGCCCCCTCAACAATCTCGTTTACCGTGGGGTCATACACCGTGCCACCGATAAACTTCTTGGGCAGGTTGAGGTAGTATACCCGGGGATGGGTAGCCTGCTCGGGATGCAGCACCTCGGCTTTTTGTATCAGGTCGCTGAGTTCAGCCTCCTCACCGAACCTAATTGCCCCGGTCATGCAGGCATCAACACAGCGGGGTTCCTTCCATCCCTTATCCAGTAAATGGGCACAGCCGGTGCATTTCTGGGCTATATTGCTGCTCTCGTTAAAGTAGATGCAACCGTAGGGGCAGGCATCAATGCAGTGGCGGCAACCAGTGCATTTCGTGGGGTCAATGATGACCAATCCGTCATGCCGCTTATATATCCCGCCGTCTACCGGGCAGGCCGGAATACACGGAGCATCATCGCAGTGCATACACAGGATAGGCAGGTATGACACCCTAACCTTGGGCACGGTTCCCCTCGTCTCCTGTGTCATCCTCATCCAGAAGTGTCCCGTGTCCGGCTGGGGCTTGGCGATGGGGGTCCAGTCATTGTCAACATGCTCATCCTTACACACAATTTGACAGTTGTAGCACCCGTTGCACCGGGCTACATCAATAACCCACGCCTTCATTGACTATCTCCCCCCTCTTTGACCCAGGAGGTGTAGCCTGGCCCGGTTGCCGGGTCATACTCCCGGGTGAATGCCTCCGGGTACTTTGCCCTCAAGTCAGCGAGGTCAACCTTGCTGACCTCAACGAGGAAGCCACTGGTGGCCATCCCGGCACAATTTTTCGAGGTGGTGCCGGCCGGGGAGATAAGGTTATTGGAGCCACCCCGGTCAATCCTCCCCGGCACTATGGGATCCGCCCTTGCCCCGTGGTCCTGGTAGACTACCCCGGGCCTGATTCTCTGCGTCACGTAGGCACCACCGAGCACGGTGCCTCTTTCATTATAGAGGCGAACCACATCCCCGTGCTTTATGCCCCTGGCCGCAGCATCGGAGGGATGGATCCATACCGGTTCGTAGAGGTAGCCATCGGGACCTCTGACCTTACACGTTTCGATTTCCCTTAACCAGGGGATATCATCATGCTCGGCGTGGACCCGCCACCTGGGGTGATTGGAGACAAGGAGCAGGGGATACTTCTTGGCTCGCTCACACTGCCGGCTTTCCTGGTGGGTAACACCCTCAGGGATCCAGTGGGGGACCGGTGGTCTTTCCTCATCATCGGGGAAATTATCGGCTAGTCTCTGGGAATAGAACTCTATCTTACCGCTGGGTGTAGTCAGGGGGTTGTTCTCCGGGTCCTCATAGAAGGCGCTCATACTCACCGGGCGGTTCTTCCAGTCAGGGTCGGTGGGGACAACGTAGTAGTCCTTTTCGTTAAATTCTTCCCAGCTGACCAAATCCTGCACGCCAGATTGGTTAAAACCATTTCTTATCCGCTCTTCAATGGTCAGGCCCTCGGTAAACTGCTCATAGATACCCAGCTTCTTGGCCACCTCAGCAACGCATTCCATATCACTCTTCGCTTCCCCAATGGGTTCAATGCACTGCCTCTGCCGGAAGAGGGTGTGGAACTGCCCGCTCATGAAATCGGCTCCGATGTCCTCCACCTCAAAGGTGGTATTGGCGGGCAGGATGATATCAGCATACAGACAGTCATTCTCCAGCCAGGGGTGCTGGGTGATGAAGCACTCTATCTTGGGGCTTCTTATTGCCTCAATAAACCGGTTACCACCATTCCAGCATACTATGTGGCAGGGGCAATCACTCCATATCAGGCGTATTTCCGTACCGCCCTCGGCTCGGGGGATGGGGTAGGTGTACTTCACGAATTGGTCCTCAGCGCTACTGCCAATTGATGTTTTACCATACCAGCTGATGGGATTTTCTGGGGAATGTTCCAGAATCGCCTCAGCGAGGAGTGTCTTGGCAATAATCTGTTTATTGTCTCTCCTGACTCGCTTGAACCGTGCCCCCCAGGCATTGGGCTTCACTCGGGCTCGGGGTAGTGGTGACTTCTCCTCGGGGAGCAGTCCCCATTCAATGGTGGTGGCTTGGTTAACCCCCGGCTTTCCCCACCCCTGCATCGCCAGGTTCAAGACCTCGAGCCGGGCAGGTTCGTGCGCATAGGGCCCGCGGATCATGGAGCCACCATTGCCATGGACTATTGATGTCACCCGTTTTGCCCACTGCCGGGCGAGGGCCTTGATGGTCCATACCGGGATGCCGGTTATCGGGGAAGCCCACTCCGGGGTCTTGG
>CAZAYK010000112.1:0-4427 GCA_964489415.1 uncultured Dehalococcoidaceae bacterium
GGCTCAGTTTTATTGACACCCTCAGGCATGAGCTGAAGCCACCACTTACCTCCATTATCGCCGCTGCCGGTCTGTTAGCCGAAGAACTTGAGGAAAAGGGAGAGGAGTCTTACCAGAAGCTAACCCAAAATATCTTGCACAACGCCAATATACTGGAAACGAGGCTAGCTGAGCTTCTTGAAATAGTCAAAACAAGAAGCGGCCAGCTCAAGCTACAACTTGAGCCGGTAGACATTAGGTCACTGCTTCAGGGGGTAGGCTGGCAAGTCAGCCCGCTAATTCAAAGCAAAAATCAAAGGCTCTCAATGGAGCTACCCGATTCACTCCCCCTGATTAAGGGAGATGGACAAAGACTGGAGCAAGCTGTGCTCAATCTGATGACCAATGCCACCAAATTTACTCCGGAGGGAGGCAGCATTACCCTGAGAGCCCGGGAACAGGACTCAGAGCTGGTAATCGAGGTTCAGGATACCGGCATGGGCATCTCCAAAGAGGCTCAGGACAGGCTGTTTAAACCATACAGCCGCCTTGATGCCGATCGGCAGAGTCACCCCGGGCTGGGGCTGGGGCTGGCCCTGGCCAAGCAGGTGGTGGAACTACATGGGGGCAAGATTTGGGTGGAGAGTGAACTGGGCAAGGGCAGCACCTTTGCCTTCTCGCTACCATTAGAGCCCAGCCAATAAGGGGGAAGAGGAGTGGGTAATGAAGGTCTTGGTTATTGAAGATGATCCGGGCATTATCGAGGTGGTGTCGCTGTGCTTCCAGCTGCGCTGGAGTGGCACCAGCCTCATTTCGGCAGCCACTGGTGCCAAGGGACTGGAGCTGGTGGAAACCGAGAGCCCTGATGTGGTTATCCTGGATATCGGCCTTCCTGATATGGATGGCTACCAGGTATTACGGGAGATACGGCGCTTCTCCGACGTGCCGGTGATAATGCTCACGGTGAGGAGTGAGGATACCCAGGTAGCCCGGGGGCTGGAGCTGGGCGCTGATGATTACATCACCAAACCCTTCAGCCATATTGAGCTTATTGCCCGGGTGCAGGCAGTGCTGCGCCGCGCCCAAGGGCTCTCCGTCACCGAGGACGAACGCCCGTTTACTGCCGGCAAGCTATCGGTTGACTTCGCCCGCAATGAAATACTAGTGGATGGAAAACCAGTAAAACTCACCTCCACGGAAAGAAAACTGCTCTATTACCTGATTAGGAATGAGGGACGGATACTCTCCCATGAGAGCCTGCTGGCTAAGGTGTGGGGAGAATCATATATTGACGCTCGGGACCTCCTCCGCGTCCATATTCAGCATCTCCGCCAGAAGCTCCAGGACAATACCGAATCACCGAGCATTATCGTTACCGAACACGGCATGGGTTACAAGTTCGTCCGGCCAAGCAGCTAACCAGCTAACCCCCCACACTCCACCACCGGCAAACCCGCCCCAGATTACCCACCAATTCTTTATAAAATCTTTACAAATACTTTACACAATTCTTATGATTCCTTATGCTCCCTTTTATAACTCTATGCTAAATTTTAGTTAGACGTTGGTCATAGTACCATAGTCCCGGGAAAAGCAAAGCTATGAAGACAGAAAGAATCAAGATTCTCCTATCTGACCCGCAGATCCTCTTCCGAGAGGGCATCCACTTCACCCTCTCCGGTGAGGAGGACTTTGAGGTTATTGGGGAAATGACCAGTAATGAAGAGGCTCTGGCCTTTATGGAAACCAATCCACCCCACATCGCCATCCTGAATATGAAAAATGGCAAATTAGACGGCCCATCAGCAACCCGCCGCATCAAACGCAATTTCCCCTCAGTGGCGGTAATGCTGGTTACCGATGTTGATGATGAAGAGCTGCTCTTTGCCGCTGCCAAGAGTGGCGCCAGTGCCTACCTGACCAAAGACACTGACCCTGATTACCTGCTTGACCTCATCCGGGTGGTGGCTCAGGGCAGCCAGCCTATTATCGACTCCCTGCTGCGGCCGGGGCTGGCTTCCCGAATCCTCGAAGAATTTGACAGCCTAGCCCCCCTAAGCGAGCAATTCAATAATCTGCTGGCTCACCTCACCACCCGGGAAGCTGAGGTACTTAGTGCCATCGCCGCCGGCAAGGAGCTGGAACAGATCGCCGCTGCCCTAGGCACCAATGAGGAAACCATCCGCCGGCAGCTCAGATTAGTAGTAAATAAATTGGTGGCTAATGACCAGGCTCAAGCCTTGATTGCGGCAGTCCAGCGGGGCTTACCCTCAATACTCCCCGGCCCTGCCTCCAGTGTCCCGCTCAACGAATATGTAACCAAGGCAGAGTTTAATGAATTCAAGGAAAGCCTGATGCAACGGTTTAAGTCACTTATCGGGGAATCAGGCTAACCAATGATTACTTGTGTGAAAGGGAGGTGATGGGTGAAGGAAACATGAAAAAACGCGGGACTTCTCACTGACCGGGCAGTAAGGAGAACCGCTGAAATAGGATTAAACCACCCAACGAGACTAAACCATAAGGAGGAGAAATGGTCGAAATTAGATACAAAGATAATTTTGAAGTAGCCGATCTAGCCGGGCGCTCAGTAGCCGAGGCTCGGGAGCAGTTTAAAGCAGAATTTGGCATCCCGGATAAAGCCAAAGCCAGGCTAAACGGCAGGAAGATCAAGGGGAGCCTAGAGGCCGAGACCTGCCTCAAGGATGATGACCGGCTCACCTTCTCCCCTACCATGGGCAAAGGGGTCTTCCTACTGGGAGCGCTGCTGCTAGCCCTGGCCATCACCGGTAGCGTGTTCGCCTACGGGTGGATCAACGCCACCACCACGATTAACGTAGCTGCGGCTACCTCCGACTTTGCCAAGGTATCAGCCAACGAGTCAAGCCCACCCAGCTGGACCCCCTACGGACTGTTCAAGGGGACCATAACCGGGGGTACCCTGTTTGACATTGATACCTCAACCTCGCAGTACCCGGGTGACCTTGTTGCCACCGTGTACATCGCCAATGGTGATGAGCTGGCGAAATGCTACCGCCTGCTGGCCATGAAGGTTATCGTGGTTGACTCCGGCGGTAGCCCGGTTGATATCAACTCGGACAATACCGGCGACGATAAAGACTATGTCCTGCTCACGTTGAGGAATGGTGCTGTGGACCTCTTCATTAACCAGAACAACACACCTGACCAGTACACCGTCAAGGTCAAGAGCGGCTTCTACATCACCCACATCTTCAAGGCCGCCAACTGGGGTAGCAGCTACGAAGACCCGGTACTGTTCTGTGAGGTTGCCCAGCGGTAATCGGGAACTGACCTGAGTTATCGGGTGGTGGGGCTTGCGCCCCACCACCCCACCTGATTTAGAAAATAACCACCGGCCCTAACGAGGAAAAATGAAACGGAAGGCGATCATACTAATTGGAGCATTACTACTCGCCCTAGCGGTAAGCGTGGGGACGTATGCCTACACCTATACCACGGCTACGGCAACGCTTGGTGTTACTTTGGCCGGTGAAAAGATAGTTACCGTTGACGAAGCCCCCGCCCCCACCCAGCCCGACTGGGAATCACTACTCCCTGAGGCGGAATACAACCTGGAAATCCTCAGACCTAACGCCGCCGGCGATAAGACCGATATCCCATTTCAATACCCCTCTGAGGGAGAGCACTGGGACAAGGTGGCTGAGGTAAACGCTGATGACTGGGATACCTATATTGCCACCTGGCAGGCCAAGAACTACCGGACCGATTTATATAACCTGACCGACCATATGCAGGGCTCGGGAAACATCCAGTTTGTTGCCGTTTACTTCCGCTTTGCCGGCTTTGAAGATGGCGGCGACCACAAGGCCGACGCCAAAGCCGTGATCAAGACACACGGCAAGGTTTACCAGGGTCCGAAGGTAACCACATGGGGGCCCACCTTTGTCACCAGCTCCTATCAGTGGACAGTTAACCCCTTTACCGGTTCTCCGTGGACATGGGAGGAGATAGACGAACTCCAGGCAGGGGTCAGCCTTAAAGGACAAAAGAAGGTGTGGCCGGCGTTTTGCACCCAGGTTTATGTTGCCGTCGGCTATGAAGTACCGCCGATAATTGACGGGGCGGTACCCAAGGGTGACCTGTTTATTGTAACCCCCCACCCGCAATACACCGGTGACCTTATGTTTACCATTTACCTGACCAATACCGGCAACCTGAACCTGGCCTACCGGCACCTCAATATAAAGCTCTATGTGGAAAACTCGCTAGAGGCCGGCGAGCCGCCGTACTATCAGGTGCTCAGCCTGGAAAATGGAGTGGCCATCTTCAACATTGAAGGCGGCTCGGCCACCAGCTACACGGTTAAGGTTATTGGTGGTGGCTACAACCTGACCTCCCCCGACCCTGACGAATGGGGAGAGGGTTGGACCATCACCCCCGAATTTTATTGTGAGGTTACCCAGAGG
>CAZAYK010000113.1:0-4421 GCA_964489415.1 uncultured Dehalococcoidaceae bacterium
CGCGGTAGCCACCACCGTCTTGCCGCTACCCACCTCCCCCTGCAACAACCGACACATTGGCTGGGTCCTCTCGAGGTCAGCCAGTATTTCGGCAAGCGCCCTGTGCTGGGCTGCCGTAAGCGTAAATGGTAGTGACCGGAGAAACGCCTCCAGCAGGGTTGCGTCCACACTAAGCGATGGGCCCGACCGGCTCCCCTGCCAATCACGCCTCCGCCTCATCACCCCCAGCTGAAGGAGAAACAATTCATCAAAAGCCAGGCGCATACGGGCTTTATCCTTGGCCACCTCATCCTCGGGATAATGCGCCTGACTTATTGCCTGGGGCAGTTCCATGAGACGGCACCGCTCTCTCAGCCCCGCAGGTAAAAAGTCATTCACCTGCCATGCCCACTGGTCGATAACCTCCTTCATTAGCTTTCTTACCTGGCGCGGCCGCAGCCCCTGGGTGAGCGGGTAGACGGGAACCAGGCGAGCGGTATGAATTAAATCCCTATTCTCCACAATCTCCCACTCGGGAGACTGAAATACATGCCGACCCTTAAACAGGCTTACCCGACCACTGAGCACCACCCTGGTATTCGTGGTCAGTTTCTTGGCAAGGTAGGGCTGATTGAACCAGACCACCCGGACATTACCCGTCTCATCACCAACAATGGCCTCCGTACCCTGCCGCCCCCCCAGCTTGGTTACCTGAGCCTGCCACACATTGGCAATTATGGTCTGCTCCTCACCCTCGCGGAGCTGCGAGATATACTTTAGCTGGCTATAGTCCAGATGGCGGTGAGGAAAGAAATAAAGCAGGTCACGAACTGTCTTCACTCCCAACTTGCCGAATTTAGTGGCCAGGCTGGAGCTGATGCCCTTGATGACCGTGATCGGTGAATCAAGGTTGCCTACTGGCCGAGGTGATGACGGGCGGGAGCGCGGTGGCGATTTTACCCTCACCGGTGATACTGGCTCACCGGGCGGTTCCGCCCCAACCTTCCCCGTAGCCTCAGACTCGCCCAGAAGCTGAAAAACGGCATTCACCCACTCCCTACGCTGGGGCTTGGTCATCGCCGCGTAGCTAATGTTAAGCAGACGGTGAAAACGGCTAACCAGATGCGGGTCAGTAACTAGCTCGGCAACCTGACCTGCCCAGTTGCGGAGGAAACGATCCAGCCCGCCAATTACCGCACTATCCCCATACCCCTTCTGCTGCTCAAGCTCCAGTATCTTCCGCAGTGGACCAACATTTACTGACAATGCCGTGCTTCCGTAAGTCGCCTTATCCGAGGTAAGAGAATCTCAACTTCGGTATCGATATCGAGGGCAGGGAGAACCTCTTCCTTAACACCTCGCCTTCAGCAGCACCCTGCCTGGCGCCACTGACCTTCTCCCTCAGGGCAACAAGGAGGGTGCCCGGCCCACCGTGAACCCCCAGCGCTGGACCCAGCCTAGCCATATGAATCCTATCCTCAGAAAGGACCTCCGCCAGGCGCTCCCTCAGGGAGCTGGCTTCATCCAGGGAGGTGCTGTGCACGATGGCCAGCTCCTGAATGTTTAACGCACTGCGGACAATCTCAACTAACTTCTCGATGCCCTTGGCCCGGGTCCGGACCACCCCCACCGGCATAATCTCACCACCACGCATGGTCAGCAAGGGCTTTACATTGAGCAGGGTACCCAGTAATGCCTTTGCCTTGCCAAGGCGCCCTCCCAAAAGCACGTATTTCAGGGTATCCAGAAGCCCCACAATGCGGGTGGCAATAACCGCCTCCCTGACCTCATCCATAACCCTGTTCAAACCCTCGCCGGCTCGGGCCAATCGGGCCGCCGCCAGGGCAATCAAACCCAGTCCCATGGATACTGAAAGGGAATCGACCACCTCAATGCGACACTTAGTGCCCACCATATCCCGGGCCCGCAGCGCTGAGTCATAGGTGCCACTGGCCTTGCTCGAGATATGCACCGAGACCACCGCATCGGTTTCCTGAGCCAGCCGGCGATAAACATCAGCAAAATCTGACGGCGGCGGCTGGGAGGTGGTGGGGTGAACCGGGCTGGCCACCAATTTCCGGTAGAACTCATCAGGGCTGATGTCCACCCCGTCCCGGTAGACCTCGTCCCCAAACCTTAAGTATAACGGTACCACCGTAATCCCCAGCTCCCCAGCTACCTCAGGAGGGAGGTCACTGCTACTGTCGGTGACAACCTTGACCGGCATTACTTCTTTTCCGCCTCTAAAACTGACACCGAGAGCACATGAGGGCCGACATAAGTCCCGATCACCGGGCTAACCGTTGACTGATAGATGCGCTCCTTGGGATAAAAGGCACCTAGGCGCTCCACCAAGGCATTAGCCTCATCGGGGGTGGTGGCATGCTCCACCGCCAGCTCCTCAATGTGATTGGCAAAGCCAGCAACAAAGTTAACCAGGTAATCCACCCCCGCCGCCCTTGACCGCACCCGGGTTAACGGATGGACCTCACCATCCTTTAGGATGAGGATTGGCTTTACCGATAGCATGGAACCCAGCAAGCTCTGGGCCTTGCCGATACGCCCGCCCTTGGCCAGGTACTTGAGGGTATCAAAGGACATGATGGAATGAACACGCTTCATGGCACTGTGTACCAGATTGATTAGGTCATCAAGACCGGCTCCCGCCCGCAGTGCCTTGACCGCCGAGATAACAATCAGCCCCAACCCCATTACCACCTGCTGTGAGTCAATCACCTCAATGCGGCAGCCACCCTTCACCATGCTCCTAGCTTGCACGGCTGACTGATAGGTTCCGCTCAGCTTGCTGGACAAGGTAATCACCAAAATTTCATCAGCTTCCTGAGCCAGCCGGCGATAGACATCAGCAAAATCTGACGGCGTGGGCTGGGTGGTAGTGGGCCACACATTACCGTAAACCAGCCGGTGGTAGAACTCCTCGGTGGTTATCTCAACCCGATCCTTGAAGACCTCCTCACCAAAACGCACGTAAACCGGCACCACGCTGATCCCCAGCTCTTCAATCAAATCACCGGTAATATCAGACAGGCTATCAGTGACAATCTTGACTGTCATAACACCACCCTCTTATTCCACGGAAATTATATAATTATAATGGGGTTGTCCCCCGGGGACGACCTCAATCTGAAGGTGAGGATGCTGCTCACGGATACTGCCACTCACCTGCTCCGCCTCATCGGCATTACCCTCAGCACCATAGTAGATGGTAACCACCTCATACTTGCTCAAATCTAATCTGCCCAGCACCTGATTAATAACGTCAATATAACTATCCCCCACCGCCACCAGGTCTCCATCCAACAAACCTATCGGCTGCCTCTTCTTTATTTTCAAATCACCTATCTGGGTGGTGCGCACCGCCCGGGTAATCTCTATAGACCTTATCCCTGATATTGCCTTGGTCATAATCTGCACATTGGTTTTCAGGTCAGCCTCGTAATCAAAGGCTAGCAGCGCCGCCACCCCCTGGGGAATGGTCTTGGTGGGCACCACCTCAATAGTTTTTGCCGTCAGTGAGGGCAACTGTTGGGCAGTCAGCACGATATTCTTATTATTGGGCAGAATGATAATCTTATCTGACGGCACTGACTCCACCGCCTGGAGCAGGTCTTTGGTGCTCGGATTCATTGTCTGCCCCCCGGGAACAACCTGGGCTGCCCCCAGGCTGGTAAAGACATCGGCCAGGCCATCCCCGGAGACCACGGCGATGATGGCCGTATCCGCCACCAGAACCTTCTCCTTCTGCATCTCCAGCCAGTCTTGGTGCTGCTCATCCATATTGCGCATGCTGGCCTGATGTATCGTCCCCAATTTGGTGGCATAGCTAATAACCTTACCCGGGTCAAGGGTGTGGATATGAATCCGGACCGCGGTGTCATCACCAACTACGATCAGGGATTCTCCCTCCTTCTCCAGGCGCTTCCTAATCTTCTCCGGTTCCAGCTTCTCTCCCTTGAGCAGGAACTCAGTACAATACCCGTAGGGAACCTCATCGGCGGCTACTGCCTGCGGTAGTCTGGTGGTGGGCACCAGCTCACTAACAATTATCTGCGGCTTACGGAACGGCGCCTGCTCCGCCTCACCAGCAAGGTAACGGAGAGAGCCCTCAAGGATGGTGTACAGCCCCTGACCGCCAGCATCAACCACCCCGGCATCCTTCAGCACCTGAAGCAGACGGGGGGTATCAGCCACCGCCTCCCGGGCAGCATCAACGGTGGCTCGCATCACTGATATTATGTCATCGCTGCCCCGGGAGACCTGTTCCCGGGCAGCCTCGGCAGCCTGCCGGATTACGGTAAGAATGGTGCCTTCTACCGGATTGCTTATCCCCTTATAGGCAGCCACGGCGGATACCTGTAGAGCAACGGCCAGGTCAGGGGCAGTAATTGATTCCTTATTGGCCAGACCCTCAGCCAGACCCC